>CAMIWY010000075.1 GCA_946402595.1 uncultured Clostridia bacterium | reverse complement strand
GAAATTACAATTGTATCAGGCAAAGGCGGCAATGGCGCGGTTACCTTCAGGCGTGATCCTTATGTACCGGACGGCGGTCCGGACGGCGGGGACGGAGGAGACGGCGGCAGCGTTATTTTCGTGGCTGACCGCAATCTCAGAACCCTGATGGATTTCAAGTACAAGAGAAAATATCAGGCTGAGAACGGCCAGGACGGAATGAAGAGAAAACGCTACGGCAGGAAGGGTCAGGACCTGTATATCAAGGTGCCGGTCGGTACTCTTATCATCGATAAGGAGACAGGACTTCTGATGAAGGATCTCTGCAACGATGGAGATGAGCTTGTTGCTGCAAAGGGCGGCAGAGGCGGACGCGGCAACGTCCATTACAAGAGCAGTATCCGTCAGGCTCCTAACTTTGCTGAGGCAGGCGGCTTTGCGAAGGAAAGAGAAGTCATCCTTGAGCTCAAGCTGATAGCGGACGTAGGTCTTCTCGGCTTCCCGAATGTCGGAAAGTCGACACTTCTGTCCGTATGCACCAATTCGAGACCTAAGATCGCAGGATATCATTTCACTACTATAGATCCTAATCTTGGTGTCGTGTATCTGCACGATACAAGTTTTGTTATGGCTGATATCGCCGGGATCATTGAAGGCGCTGCACAGGGCGCAGGTCTTGGATTCAAGTTCCTCAAGCATATTGAAAGGACCAAGGTCCTCATCCATGTAGTCGATGTATCCGGATCTGAAGGCCGCGATCCTGTAGAGGACTACAGGAAGATCATGGCGGAGCTGGAACAGTATGATCCAAAGCTTCTCAGAAAGCCGCAGATCGTTGCTGCCAATAAGATAGATATCGTGACAGATCAGGATAAGCTCCATGAGTTCATAGATCTCATGGAAAAGGAAGGCCGCAAGGTGTTCCCGATAAGTGCTGCAACACGTCAGGGAATCACTGAACTTCTGGACGAAACACTTCATGAGATCGAGACATATGAAGAGCCTGATGAAGAGCCTGTTCAGATGTTTGACTTTGAGGCAGACGAATATGATGCTGATTACAAGAAGATCAGTGCCTATGTCGATGAGGACGGAGCCTTCGTTCTTGAAGGAAAGCACCTCACCAAGATATTCAACTCGACCAACTTCACAGACAGCGGTTCCATCAGGTATCTGTACAACTATATCGAGAAAAACGGAGGCATGAAGCTGCTGTTCGATCTCGGCCTTAAGGAAGGCGATACTGTCCGCATCAAGGACTTCGAGTTTGAGTACACTGAGGAGTAGATGAATATTTTCATCAGCTAAGATAATTATTTGACAGGAAGGGAAGCCTATAGCTTCCCTTTTTCGTGCAAAAAATACACCAGATCACACAATATGTTGATTCAAATGATTCAGAAAAAATTAAAATCGTTGAAATAATGATGAAAAAAGTAAAAAAACGGTCGAAAACCATTCAAAAAATGTAAAAACAGCAAAATTTCACATCAGAAAGGGTCTATATTATAGTTTAAAGCGATCCAAACATTGCATATAACCCCAGGAAAGGAAACTGCCATGTCTGAGAACGCTTTGAAGAGACTTAAGTCTTATACAGAAGATATCTTTCGAGACAAGAAGAGACTGATCAGAATACTGCTAATAGTTTTCATTCTGCTTCTTGCACTTGCACTGCGGCTGTATGAAAACAGCAAGGCTGACATAACAGTCGACAGTGGCATGGAGGGGAATGCATCCGGCGAGATATGCGTGGACATAGGAGGGGCCGTAGTCAAACCGGGCGTATATAACGTAAGCAGCGGAACGAGGCTGTATGAGGTCATCGAACTGGCAGGAGGACTCATAAGCAATGCGGACACAGACTCCATAAACCGTGCGGAATTCGTAGAGGACGGGGAGAAGATAATCATTCCGCTCCGGCTTCAGGCAGCAGGCGAAGGGGAATCTGATGGCGTAGTCGAAGGATCCGTCAGCGGAGCAGATTCAGTCAGCGGCACTTCAGCAGATCCACAGGCTGCAGAGAATGCAGAAACAGTATCCGGAAGAGGACTTGTCAATATCAACTATGCGGACAGGGAAGAGCTCATGACTCTTCCGGGAATAGGAGAAGCCAAGGCCCAGAAGATAATTGACTACAGGAGCAGTACAAAGTTCAGAAAGAAAGAGGACATAAAGTCCGTGAACGGCATAGGGGATGCTGTTTACAACAATATCAAGGATCTGATTACTGTATAAGGAGATGATTAGTATGAGAAAGTATCATGTTAATAAAGAGACTGCTCATGCGGACAGTCTGTTCATGTTCGGGATCGATGCATCAGTCAGACATTCCGGAGAAGAGATAGCTGAATACATCGAATTTCTTAACTGCAGCACTGCTGTCCTCAATGAGTTCGGCATACATATGGGTACCAACGGGTATTCCTATCTGATCGATGCGATCAAGATCATCATTGACCGTGAAAGATATGATGTAAGGATGAAGACAGACGTATACCCGCTTATCGCCATAAAATACGGCATGAAAAGGCAGGACCCTGTGGAGCACAGCATTAGAAATGCAATAAATACTGCGTATGAAGATAACATCAGGAAGCCCGGATGCAACAGGATGGATGGCTTTGCCAGAAAACCGACAGCCAAGCATTTTATAATCTATGCTGCAGATGTGGTGTATAAGAGGATGTGTAGAAGAGTGATAAACAACATAAGTTGATTAGTCAGGTTGTATATGTTAGCATTGCCGTGCGGGCCGTAAAAAGGCCCGCACAGTTAATGAGAAGAAAAGGAAAGAATAATGGAAAAAATCAAACTTGACAGGATCAACGAGCTTGCTCACAAGTCGAAAGCAGAAGGACTGACGCCTGAAGAGAAGGTTGAGCAGGCGGTACTGAGAGCTGAGTTTCTTGCGGAGATCAGAGCTGACGTAAAGGCTTCACTTGAATCCATTGAATTCGTTGAAGAAGTCACCGCTGAGTGATATAATGAGTGGAAGTTTTGTTAGATAAGGAGACTATTCATGGAAAAACTCGGGGTAAATGAACTTAGAGATATGTTCAGAGACTTTTTCGTCAGCAAGGGACATTATGCAGGCGGCAGCGCTTCGCTTATTCCGCGTAATGACAAGAGCCTTCTGATCATAAACTCCGGCATGGCACCGCTCAAGCCTTATTTCGCAGGAGTTGAGACACCTCCGCGCAAGAGGATGACGACATGCCAGAAGTGCATCAGAACGAATGACATAGATAACGTAGGAAAGACTGCACGCCACGGTACATTCTTCGAAATGCTCGGAAATTTCAGTTTCGGCGACTATTTCAAGAAGGAATCACTGCAGTGGGGCTGGGAATTCTGTACTGAATGGCTCAAGATGCCTAAGGAAAAGCTCTGGGCTACTATATATGAAGACGATGACGAGGCGTTCGAGATCTGGAGAGATATCATCGGAATGCCTGAAGAGAGGATCGTAAGACTCGGCAAGGAAGATAACTTCTGGGAAATCGGACTCGGACCATGCGGACCTTGCTCTGAGATCTACTATGACCGCGGACCTGAATGGGGATGCGGCAAGCCTGACTGCAAGCCTGGATGTGACTGCGACAGATATCTGGAATTCTGGAACCACGTATTCACACAGTTTGACAGACAGGAGGACGGATCATATCCGAGACTTGCTCATCCTAACATCGATACAGGAATGGGTCTTGAGAGACTCGCATGCATCCTTCAGGATGTGGATTCCATCTTCGACGTAGATACTGTCAAGTTCACAAGAGACGCCATAACAGACATGGCAGGCGTTGAATATCAGGCAGGCAACCACAAGGTCGATGTCAGCGTCAGGATCGTCACAGACCACCTGAGATCTATGACATTCATGATCGCGGACGGTATCCTTCCAAGTAACGAGGGAAGAGGATACATCCTCAAGAGGATCATCAGACGTGCTGCAAGACACTGCAAGCTGCTCGGTATCACACAGGCTAATCCGCTTGTTGAGCTCGCTGAGAGCGTTGTACAGACATCGGGCGGAGCTTATCCTGAGCTCGTTGAGAAGCACGACTATATAATGAAGATAATCAAGGTCGAGGAAGACAATTTTGCCAAGACACTTGACAGAGGAGTTGAGATCCTTGACGGCTACATGGCTGACATGGATGCAAAAGGCGAGACTGAACTCGCAGGCGAGCTGACATTCAAGCTGTACGATACATACGGATTCCCTCTGGAGGTAACCCAGGAGATCCTCGAGGAGAACGGCAAGACTGCAGACGTTGACGGTTTCAACGCTCACATGAAGGCGCAGAAGGAACTCGCAAGAGCCAACCAGAGAGATACTTCTGACGATGCGTGGAGAGACGCTTCAGAGTACAGCCACTTCGAGCCGACCAATTTCCTCGGATATACCGAAGAGTCAGCTGAATCCAAGGTTCTTTATGTCGGCAATTACGATAAGGACCGCAAGTTCGTCATCACCGAGGCCACTCCGTTCTATGCTACGAGCGGCGGACAGATCTACGACACAGGCTGCATCACAAGAGGAAACGATGTACTCAGAGTCGTTGACGTAGAGAAGGACAACGGAATTTATCTCCACGTCATCCATGCGGATGATTCCGGACTTGCTGATCAGCTCGAAGTCGGTGAGACAGTATCCCTTGACATCGACTCGGTAAGAAGACACAGGATCGCAAGATCACACTCGGCTACACACCTTCTGCAGCAGGCTCTGAGAGACGTACTCGGTGATCACGTCATGCAGGCAGGATCCTATGTAGATGACAACTATCTGAGATTCGACTTCAACCACTTCCAGGCAGTAACACCTGAGGAAATCAGAAAGATCGAAGACATCGTCAACGATAAGGTAGATGAGTATCTTCCGATCAAGATGGAAGAGATGCCTATAGATGAGGCCAAAAAGCTCGGAGCTATGGCTCTCTTCGGCGAGAAGTACGGAGATATCGTAAGAGTTGTCAGCATGGGCGACTACAGCGTAGAGTTCTGCGGCGGTACTCATATCGACAATACAGGTAAGGTCGGCGGATTCAAGATCATCAGCGAAGGCGGTATCGCTGCCGGAGTAAGACGTATCGAAGCTATAACAGGATCCAACGTTATCAAGTACCTGACAGATAAGGAAGCGGTCATCAGCACACTCGCTCAGACACTCAAGTCAAGCGAATCTGACCTGACACGCAAGGCCTCTCAGGTAATGTCGGATATCAAGGAACTCGAAAATACCATAAAATCATTCAAATCAGATGAGATAACAGGCGCAATTGGTGATATAATTGACTCAGCGAAAGAAATCGGCGGAGCGAACCTCATCACCAGAAAGTTCGAAGACACCGATGCAGACCAGCTGCGCAGCATCTGCGATGCAGTCAAGGAAAAGATGAACAATGTCGTTATGGTATTCGCTTCCGTAAATGACGGCAGAGTCACATTCATCACTGCAGTAAGTGATGACCTGGTAGGCAAGGGCTATAACGCAGGAAAGATCATCAAGGAAGTCGCTAAGGCTGCAGGTGGCGGCGGCGGCGGAAAGGCCAACATGGCACAGGCCGGAGCCAAGGATGCGTCCAAGGTAGATGACGCGTTCGCAGTAGCTGAGCAGATAATGGCTAATCAACAGTAACAACTTATATACGGAGGATTGAAATGAGCAAGAACACTATCATGTTCGAAGGATTCAAGGACAGTCAGCTTGACAAGAAAGAGGCTCTTGTAGAGATCTACACAGCACTGACAGACCGCGGCTACAACGCAGTAGATCAGATCGTGGGTTATCTCACTTCAGGAGATCCTTCTTATATCACAAGCCACAATAACGCAAGAAACCTCATCCTCAAGATAGACAGAGACGAGCTTCTTGAAGAAATCCTTACAAGCTATCTCGGGATCAGCAAGTAGTAATGCGCATTCTCGGACTTGATGTAGGAGACAGAACAGTGGGGGTCGCGGTAAGCGACCCTCTTGGTATAATTGCGACAGGCGTGACGACCATCGAGAGAGTAGGCATCCGCAAGGATACGGGCAAAGTCATAGACTATATCCGCGAGTATGACTGCTCCAGAGTTGTCATGGGCCTGCCGCTTAATCTTGATGACTCCGATTCAGTTCAGACGGAGAAGGTGAGGGAGTTCAGACGGATGCTTGAAAACAAGCTCAAGAGCTCAGGGCCTCTTTCGAAGGTCACGATCGAGTGGCAGGATGAGAGGTATTCCACCGCTGAAGCTGAAGAAGTGCTTATCGAGGCCAACATGAGCCGCGAGGACAGGAAGAAGATCATCGACCGCCAGGCTGCGATAGTCATACTCCAGCGTTATCTTGACAGAATGCCGGCAGAGGAAAAGATATGAACGACCTGCAGATAGATTATTTCATGGCCGTTGCCACGAATCTTAGCTTTACAAGGACATCCGAGGAACTTTTCGTTTCACAGCCTGCGATATCCAGACAGATATCGCAGCTTGAAAAGGAGCTCGGAGCCAGGCTTTTCGTGAGGAACAATCAGAAGACAGAGCTTACCGAAGTCGGCAGGCTCTATTTTGAACTGTTCTCAAGATACAAGGCGGATCTTATCAACACCAAGATCGAAGCGGACAGGATCCTCGGCAAGAAGAAGGGCATGATGAGAGTAGGGTTCCTTGAAGGCTGGGATCTGTTCGGGATCATTCCTCCTATGATCGAGAGATTCAACAGTGAGTACCCGGACACTGAAGTAGTCATCAACTGCTGCGGCGTCAAGGAGCTTACGACATCGCTTCTCAATGATACACTCGATATCGTCGTGACAATGAATAATTCACTGACGCCTTTCAGCGAGTTCAGTACAACGGACGTTGCAGATATCAGTAAGATACTTCTGTTTTCGAGCAGTCA
>CAMIWY010000074.1 GCA_946402595.1 uncultured Clostridia bacterium | reverse complement strand
TCGAAGGCGCATCCGCTGTAAATGAGGCTGCCCTCACAGGCGAGTCGATCCCTGTCGACAAGAAGAAAGGCGATCACGTCTCAGCCGCCACATCGAACCAGTCAGGATTCATCCGCTGCAGAGCTACAAGAGTCGGCGAAGACACCACCCTCGCACAGATAATCCGCATGGTCAGCGATGCAGCTGCCACCAAGGCGCCTATCGCCAAGATCGCCGACAAGGTCTCCGGCATTTTCGTACCGGTAGTCATCGGCATAGCGCTGGTCACACTCATCATCTGGCTGGCGGTAGGAAAAGACACCGGTTTTGCACTTGCACGTGCCATCTCAGTACTTGTCATCAGCTGCCCTTGCGCACTCGGACTTGCCACCCCTGTCGCAATCATGGTCGGCAGCGGAGTCGGAGCAAGGAACGGCATCCTCTTCAAGACTGCAGCTGCGCTTGAAGAGACGGGACGCATAGAGATCGTTGCTCTCGACAAGACCGGTACCATCACAGGCGGCAACCCTGAAGTAACCGATGTGTTCACATGCAAAGGCGTCTCGAAGGACGAGCTCCTCGAGGTCGCTGCCGCAGTCGAATCAAGGTCGGAGCACCCTCTTGCCAAGGCGGTATGCAAGCATATCGGCAGCACGACATTCAGAATCAGCGATTACGAGGAGATCCCGGGCGGCGGTGTGAGAGCATACACCTGGGATGGCTCAAACGCAGTCAGCATCGCAGGCGGCAACGCAGACTTCATGATGCTTAACGGCATTCCTGAGAAGGATGTCCTCAGACTGATAAAAGAGACTGCAGAGTTCGGCAATGCCGGAAAGACCTCCGTTTTCTTTGAGAAAGGCGGTAAGCTTCTGGGCCTCATCGCTCTTGCTGATTCAGTGAGAGACGACAGCGTTGAAGCCATAAAAGAATTCAAGGAGATGGGCATCAGGACAGTAATGCTAACCGGTGACAGGAAGAAGACAGCCGAAGCCATCGCAGCTGAGGTCGGAGTTGACGAAGTCATAGCCGAAGTCCTTCCTGACGGTAAGGAGGAAGTCATCCGCTCGCTCATGGAGCAGGGCCGCACCGCAATGGTCGGCGACGGTATAAACGATGCTCCTGCCCTTACCAGAGCAAACGTGGGCATAGCGATCGGCGCCGGCACGGATGTCGCACTTGATGCAGCAGATGTAGTGCTCGTCAACAGTAACCTTTCAGATGCAGTGAAGGCTGTAAAGCTCGGACGCGCGACACTCAGGAACATCCACCAGAACCTCTTCTGGGCGTTCTTCTACAACGTGATCTGTATCCCGGTCGCAGCCGGCGCGTACATCCATGCATTCGGTCTGACACTGAACCCGATGCTCGGAGCGGCTGCAATGAGCCTCTCGAGCTTCTGCGTAGTCACCAATGCACTCAGGCTCAACCTGGTGGACTTAGGCGGCAGGAAGAAAAAAAGCAAAGCATCTGAAGACAACAGGCCGGTCAAAGCAGCCGGTGTAGCAGGGAGCACACAGAACCAATCAGATAAGGCAGACGGCAGAGCAGCCGGACAGCCTGAAAATACAACTAAAAACGAAAGTGAGGAAAAACTGATGCAGAAGAAGATGAACATCGAAGGTATGATGTGCCCGCACTGCGAGGCAACAGTTAAAAAGGCTCTTGAGGCACTCGACGGAGTAGAGTCAGCAGAGGTAAGCCACGAGGCAAATTCAGCTGTAGTAACTCTCAGCGCTGACGTTGCGGACGCAGTACTCAAGAAAGCTGTAGAGGCTAAGGAGTATAAGGTACTCGGAATCGAGTAGTTTCAGCAGGAGTGCAAAACTCAAGGCATCGGGCAGTTGATGCAGGAGCGCAAAACTCCAGGCATCGAACAGATACCGCAGCAATAAAAAGAAATTGGCGTAAGCAGGCATTATCCGCCTGTCCTTACGCCAATTTTTATATTACGTATTACGTCAATCATTCTGAGCAAGGTATTCATGGAGGCTGACTTTGTCTTCATACTCGAGCGAGTCCCTTCCGTACATCCCGCTGAGGTTCTCCATGTGATGCCTGAACTCGTGACGCACCACCTCGCGCAGCTTGCTTCTGATGAATTCACGATCAGAAAAAGGGAACGATCTTGCAAACGAGCCATAGTAAATCGTGATCTGATTCCCGTAGCGCGCCCTTCTGTACTCGCCCAGGATTATCAGGTCATTGTGCCTTGCATGCGGGGATATCTTTACACCCTCTTCGAGTATGACCCCCTGATGCAGCTCCCTGAAGAAATCCTCAGGCAGTTCATCGCACACCTCATTCAGTATTTCGTGGAATTCATCTATGTCTATCATGCGTCCTTGCTCTGCATATGCAGTCTCAGTTCTGCCAGGAACACTATCATCCTGTTTATCGCTTTGCTCTTGACCCACGGAGCCCTGAACATATGGCCCGCGTGAGGGAATCTGAAGAACCGCACGTTTTCATAAACTCCGGCAGCCATTTCCGAATAGATCACCGGGACAACTCTGTCACTTTCTCCGTGCATGAGAAGAACAGGTCCTTTGTATTTCCCGATCCTGTCGAGCCAGTCCTCAACGGCAAAAGCATCTTCGATGAACCTTCTGCCCAGAACTACCGGCGGCTTTTTTGTGCTGAATTCGTTAGGCAAATCGTGCGGATCAAATTTTCCTCCGAGCGCTTTGCCCATGCGCGCATCATCAGGTGCGGAGAAAGCAGGATATACGAGGATCAGCCCCGCGATCTCGTCTCCCAGCTCTGCTGCGGCAAGAGCTGAGACCATACCTCCCATCGAGAAGCCGGCAAGCACCAGTGATTTGCCTCTGAGCCGCTGCTTCAGATATCTGACGACCGCCATCAGGTCCCCGACCTCAGTCAGGATGCTCATTTCGCGGGTATCTCTCCCCTCGCTGCATCCGTTTCCGGAGCCGGGAAAATCGTACGTGAACACAGGATAAGACCTCTTCGCCAGCTCGGTTGCATACCTGGTCTCCCAGTTCTGATCGACGCCGAATTCGTGGCTTATGATAACGCACGGGCGGTCTGATTCACCGTCCGGAATATACAGATGTCCTACGATCAGCGCATCGCCGTCTCTGATTTCAACCCTGTGTTTGTACATTTCTTTCCTCCGAATACAATGATACATCAAACGAAAAAAGGTGACAACGATTCTCCCGCGCCACCTTTCATCTGTCACAGTCCGTTGACTATGTTATTCGGTCTCTCGCCGTTCTCCATCTTCTTCATGCTGGCGATCGCCCATTCAAGCATTCTCTTGAATGCCTGGTCTGTTCTTCCGGCAGAATGAGTCGTGAACAGCACTCTTGCATCAGCATCAGGTCTGAGATTTCTCAGCGGATGATCATCCGGCATCGGTTCAGGTGCTACTGTGTCAAGTGCCGCAAACCCGATCTCATGGGCCTCAAGCGCCCAGGCGAGATCATCATTATTCACGATTTCTCCCCTTGCGACGTTGACGAGCAGCACGTCGTTTTTCATCACGCTGAGTGTTTCTCTGTTTATCATGTTGATCGTGGAAGTAAGCACCGGTACGTGGATGCTGATTATATCAGACTCTCTCATGAGTTCTTCCTGCGTTACATACTCGAGTCCGTATGCCTTCTCGAGTTCCTCGTCCATCCTTATAGGGTCGGTGTAAACAAGCCTGCATCCCCATGGCGCAAGTCTCTTCGCTACTTCTCTTCCTATGACACCCATTCCGATCATTCCGATCGTTGAACCTTCGACCTCGCGCACGCCTTTTTCGACGAATAGTTCGTTAGCTTTTGCGTATCCGAAGCGTCTTACGTTGTGATCCATCCAGCCGACTTTCCTGTATCCGGCCAGCATCAGAGCTGCACAGTGCTCCGCAACTGCGGCTGCGTTGACAGCCTTGTTATTGCAGACCATAATGCCGAGCTCTTTTGCGCCCTCAATGTCGACCATGTTGAATGAAACGCCTTCTACATGCAGCATCTTCAGCCTTTTGCACGGCTCGAGCATTTCTCTTGTTATCCTGTCCATGCAGTCGACCAGAAGATAATCCGCCTCCTGCATTTCCCTGAGGCCATTCTCATCTATAGGCCTCTCAATGTATTTAATATTCCAGCCTTCCGGCCAGCTGACACTGTATTTCTCAAATCTTGATTCAGGCAGACTGCATACTACTGTTGGCATTTGTATGTCCCTTTCCCGGCTTTGCCGCTTTTGAAGAAAAGAGCGAGGCATTTATGTATGCGCCGCTCTTTTCTATGTTGGAGTTTGATTTTATGGATCCTATTACTAATTGATCTGACAGATTCTCAGTCAGTATTATCCGAGTACTGTGAAGCCTGAGAGTGTTACCATGCCTGCGAAGATTGCTGCAGGGATTACGCCTACCCAGATGTTTCCGTACTTTCTGTAGAGGTATGTCACCACGCCTGTGGTGCCGCCCATCATGTAGCAGTATCCGAATGCGAAGTCGAGAGAGCCCGAGCTTGTATTCTGACCTGTTCCGTAGATGTCGATCTGAGGGATGATCGTCTGGCCTGTGCCGATGATCATCGATCCGCCGTACTGAGCTACCAGCAGTACGAAGAGAGCGCTTGCTGTGAGTACAGTATTGACGATGACAGCTCTCCACATATCTTTCTTCTCGTTTCCTGTTGAAGGAAGGATGCGCTGCGACATGTTGCCGACGAACATTACGAAGAAGATGATCAGGCAGTAAGGGATAGCTCTTACGATTCTCATCGGGCTCATCTTGAGGTATGTTGAGAGATTCCATACCTGATAGTTGATTCCCATGAATCCCTCAATCAGCCAGAGCCAGGTGAATACGAATATTACTACGATCAGTGCCATGAGGCAGCTCTTGCCGACCTTGCTCCAGTCGATTTTGGTGTCTCCGTCTGCGCCGAGAGCATAATCGCCGAGTGTCAGAGGCTTGCCGTCTTTCTTAGCCTTGTTTGCTCTGATGATCATTCTTACGATTCCGATCAGAGCGAGTACAACGAGCCATGCCATGATTCCGTTGAGATTAGCGGACGGAAGGATCTTAGTCCATCTGGTACCGAGTCCTGTCCACTTGATTGTATATGCGGAAACATGTACGAAGATGAGTGCCGGGATTACCAGTGAGAACAGCATGTCGATGCACCATGCCTTGGCGCCCTTTCTCGGTGTGCCGCCCCTTGGAACAGGATTCGCCGCGCTTGCAAAGTACTCGTTCTGCATGAGCAGGTTGACAAGTGCTGCAAGCAGGAACATCATTGCGATACATGCGATTCCTGAGAAAAGCTGCTGCGGAAGCCATGCGAGGTCGCCGTTGTCAAGCTTAACCGGGAATTCTACTACATCGTTCTCGAATTTAACGATTTCCTCAATGGTTGCTCCGGAGATATTACCTGTCTGGTGAAGTGTTCCGTCGATAACAGCATATCTGAAGAGCTTGCCGTTTCTCTGATAATCCTTATTCGGCTGCAGACCGTCGATGCCTGCCATCTCACCTGTTGCCTTGAGGCATGCATCCGGATCACCGATAAAGTGATAGTCATACTGGTCAGCAGTAGATTTGATAAGTCCGAAGTGAGCATCGACAAAATCGAATCCTCCGGCCATCTGCATCATGAAAGGTCCGAATACTTCGCATACGCTGTTGACCTTATCCGGCATTGCACCGTATGTCTGGAGAACTGTAGCTGTACCTGCAGAGTATCCGATCAGGTTC
This sequence comes from uncultured Clostridia bacterium, assembly GCA_946402595.1. Lineage (GTDB taxonomy): Bacteria > Bacillota > Clostridia > Peptostreptococcales > Anaerovoracaceae > Crickella. The sequence continues at coordinate 1,378 of CAMIWY010000074.1, read as the reverse complement.
AGACTGTCCTTCTGTACAAATGAGAGGCTGTTGGCATACTGGGCTGTAGTGATAGCCTGAATGCCTCTGTCTATATCCGGGTCAGATTCACCGCCGCCCTGAAGGTCCGGTGACAGAACTACCATTCCTCTTCTTGCGAGCTCCATGCTCCATGTGTCATTGGAGTGAGCATGGTTGGAACGTCCGTGATAGATGACTGCTACAGGAGCAGGTGTCTCATCAGTTGCTGTCTTAGGAATGTAGATCAGTGAGCTTACTGATGTACCGTCCTGTGAGTTGAGATAGATTCTCTCGATGTGGACCTTGCCCCATGATGTCTGGAATCCCCAGATGAAGATCGCGCATACGAGCAGGATCAGCATCGTTACCGAGAAAAACCTTACGGCTTTCTTCTTTTCAGTCTGTTTGTCTTTCATTTCATTCACCTTTCTGTTGATTTCCACCTGTGCTCGGCGGTCCTGAAGATACAGTTTCGGTTGATTTGATAGCTGCATCATAATTCCGCAGCAAGATGCGTTCAACAGATCAGGCATATATGCATTTATGACGTCCTAAGTGCAAATGCGCCTGGCACAAACGCTGCAAATTCTGTCCCAGATGCATAAGCAGTTTCTCGCTTTTCCAGTGGCGTGTATTATTTCTCTGATTCAGCACCGAATTTGGAAATCAGATTCGGACTTCTACCCCTAATTGAAAATATTTTTGATAAAATGTTAAATATATTTGACATTATGACATTTATGATGTACTATGATGCTACAAAACCACATATACAGACAATGGAATTACAAACAGATCACAGATAAATCGGATACATAGACAACATGGAGGTAATAATATGAACAATACAGAATATGCTGCAGGTCTGGCTTTCGGTATAGTGACCGCACTGATAATATTCTTGGTAATCTGGAAGTTCAGCAAGAAGGCAGGTATGAAAGGTAACTTCGATGAAAGACAGGAGCTCGTACGAGGCAGAGGCTACAAATACGCATTCTTCATAGTAGTGATCCTGCTGACGCTTGAGCTGCTGGCAGAGAGTTTTAACGCATTCGACATACTCCCGCTGACACGTACACTTACATTATTCTTCATCCTTCTGACCGGAGTTATGGTATATGCACTCTACTGCATCAGGAATGATTCATATTTCGGGGTAGGAACAGATGCAAGAACTTACAAGGCTGTTATGTGGATAGTAATTATCTGCAATGCGATATCAGGATTTACCGGTCTTAAGGATGGCGCCATTGTAGATGGGAAGCTTGCATTCGGACCATGTGCTTCGCTCCTGTTCTGCGCAGCATTCGCAGTTATACTGATTTCACTAAGTTTGAAGAACAAAGCTTCTGAAGAAGAATCTGCCGAAGATGAGATA
>CAMIWY010000073.1 GCA_946402595.1 uncultured Clostridia bacterium | reverse complement strand
TTCAGAGGTAAAGTTGACAAGCTTGAATCCGTCGGTCCTGCCGGCGTATGCATCGTCTGCGTTCTTGCTGACGCCTTCGACCAGTACATCATATGTTTTGCCCTTATACTCAAGATTCTTCTCGAGGCTTATCTCATTCATGACATCGACAAGCCTGTCGAATCTTCTGTGAGTGACATCCTCAGGAATCTGGTCAGTAAATGTAGCTGCCGGTGTCCCTTCGCGAGGCGAATAGATGAACGTGAACGCCGAGTCATATCTGACCCTGCGGGCCATATCGAGAGTGCCCTCAAAATCTTCTTCAGTCTCACCCGGGAATCCGACGATTATGTCTGTAGATATCGTGATATCCGGACAGGCTGTCCTCAGCTTATCCACTATCTCAAGATATCTTGCAGTGTCGTAGTGCCTGTTCATGCGCTTGAGGACTCTGTCGCTTCCTGACTGCAGAGGCAGATGGATGTTGTGGCAGAGCTTGTCACAGGTACGGAAGCATTCGATCATTTTGTCTGAAATATCCTTAGGATGCGATGTCATGAACCTGATGCGCATTATCCCTTCGATATCATTTACTGCGTGTATAAGGTCTGCAAAATCATGTCCTGCAGGGTCCCTGTACGAATCGACATTCTGACCCAGCAGCATGACTTCCTTAACGCCGTCGGCCGCCAGACACTCGATCTCACGTACGACTTCGCTCATGACTCTGCTCTTTTCCCGTCCGCGTGTGTACGGAACGATGCAGTATGTGCAGAAATTGTTGCATCCGTATGTGATGTTGACAAGAGCCTTGTGCTCATACATGCGTTTTGGCTTCATCTCGTCTTCATCGATCACAGGATTGTTGTCAATGATGCTTCTCTGCTTTCTGCCGGTGCTGATCCTCTTCTCCAGAAGATGAGGAAACTCAGCTATATTCTGTGTACCGAATACTATGTCTACCCACGAGAACTGTTTGTTGATTTTCTCGACTATCCTCGGCTGCTGAGGCATGCATCCGCACACGCAAAGAATGAAATCAGGATTCTTAGTCCTGATTTTCTTGAACTGACCGAGTACTCCGAAGAATCTCTTGTCAGCATTCTCGCGGACGCTGCAGGTGTTGATGACAACAACGTCCGCCTTATATGCATCTTCTTCATGTTCATAGCCCATGGCTTCCAGAATGCCGGCAATGTTCTCTGAATCATGCTCGTTCATCTGGCAGCCATAGGTGATTATATTGTATTTACTCATTATTGAAGTTCGTCCTTCTTGCTTCTTGACATGAGCAGCTTAAGAGCCTTTTCAGGTTCAAGCTCACCCTTCAGCACATTATTTGTGACTCTGCAGATCGGCATCTCAACGTCGTACTTTTCAGCAAGATCACATACTGCTTCAGCGGTATAGTATCCCTCTACTACGGAGCCTACTCTCTTTACGGCATCTTCAGCTTCAAGGCCGAGACCGATGAGAAGTCCGCATCTTCTGTTTCTGGACAGGTTGGTCGAGCATGTTACGATGAGATCGCCTATGCCGGAAAGTCCTGAGAATGTTTCAGGATTAGCGCCCATTGCAGTTCCGAGTCTCTTGATCTCATGGATAGCTCTTGTCATGAGAGCGGCTCTTGCATTTGAGCCCAGCTTCATTCCGTCAGAAATACCGGTGGTGATAGCTATTACATTCTTGACAGCGCCTGCGATCTCAACGCCTGCCATGTCCTCCTGTGTATATACTCTGAACTGGTCAGACATGAATACATCCTGGATATACTCTGCAGCAGCCTTGTTCTTTGATGCAACAACGACACCTGCAGGGAAGTTTCTTACGATCTCTTCTGCATGTGAAGGTCCCGACAGAGCTACATATGTAGCTGAAGGCAGAGTCTCTGCTGCTATCTCGGACAGTCTCATGAGAGTATTCTGCTCGATACCCTTTGCAAGGTTGACTACGATTACTCCGTCATCGAGCCAGCCGGCGCATCTGGATGAAACACTTCTGAACTGCTGTGTCGGGACAGCAAATACGACTATTGCTTTGCCCTTTACGGCTTTTTTCAGATCACTTGTGTACTGGATCCTGTCGCTCAGAATGACGTACGGCAGATAGTGATCATTCATCCTGTGCTCTTTCATGAGCTTGATGGCTTCCTTGTTCCTGCCGTAGAGTGTTACATCATGACCCTTATATACAAGGAGATTGGCAATAGCTGTACCGAAAGAACCGTTACCTATTACAGCGATTTTGCACTTGCTGTCACCGAGATCAGGGATCTCGACTCCGGCATAGTAGTCGACCGGTTCAGGTTCAGGTCTTACAGCCTCCTGGGTCTGTGCACCAACAAGGCCAGGCTCCTTAGTTGCATCAGCCGCTATCGGGGACTCACCCGATTCAAGATCTTCAATTACCTGGGCATCGGCTCCAAGCTCGATGATCTCAGCTTCTGTAAGAGGCTTCTCTTCAACAGCAATAGCTGACTGTGTATTATCTGTGACTGTCGTTTCAGCTTCTTCAGGCTCTTCTCCCTTTCTTGCCTTGTGACCGATAGTAAGGGCTTTCTCTTCTCCTCTGGAAAGCCTGATGATGTTGGACACATGCATCAGCAGAAGGAAAGCTGCCATTCCGATGGCAAAATAGAAATAATCATTGTCGTAGTACCATACAAGCGCCGGGAATGAGATCACAGCTGCGATGGATCCGATCGACATCCTGCGTGTGACAGCAAGACAGATAGCTGAGATGAAAAAGGCAGCTATGGCACTCGGCCAGCTCATTGCAAGGGCTGCTCCGAAAGCACAGGCGACACCTTTGCCTCCCTTGAATCCCCACAATGCCGGGAAGCAGTGTCCAAGTACAACGAATGCGAAGGCGACCATGCTTCCGTACATCTCGCCCATGTTGTATCCGATCGTGACAGCGATGAACCCTTTGAGAATATCTATTGCAAGACATATAAGTCCTGCAGTAAGTCCGATGACTCTGATCGTGTTTGTAGTCCCTGCATTACCGCTGCCTTCCTTACGGATATCTATTCCGTAAAAGAGCCTGCTTATGATAATGGATGGATTGATATTTCCAAGTGCATATGCAATCACTCCGGCAATAATAAGCTTAGTAACATCTGCAGTCATTATTTTTCTCCCCTCTTCTCATTCCATACGAACTTGATGGAAGTTCCTTCAAAGTCAAAATGTTCTCTGATCTTGTTCTCAAGGTATCTTGAATAAGAGAAATGCATCAGCTCTCTGTCATTGATACTGAATGAGAACAGCGGCGGACAGGTACCTATCTGTGTGCCGTAATATATCTTGAGTCTTCTTCCCTTGTCAGAAGGAGGCTGTCTCATCATGACAGCATCTTCGATGATGCTGTTGAGCCTGCCCGTAGTGATCCTCATGTTCCTGGCATCGGAGATCCTTGCGGCTCTGTCAATTATATCGTATATCCTCAGCTTGTTGAGAACGGATACGAACACGACCGGTGCATATGATGCAAAAAGCAGTTCAGCTTTGATCTTGCGCTCGTAGTCTCTCATTGTGTTGGTCTCTTTCTCGATGAGATCCCACTTGTTGACCACGATCATCATGCCTTTGCCGGCTTCGTGTGCGTAGCCCGCGATTTTCTTATCCTGTTCGGTAAGTCCTTCCACTGCGTCTATCATGAGTATGCATATGTCGCATCTCTCGATCGCTGCAATGGCTCTTACAACACTGTATTTCTCTATGGTGTCGTTTACCCGGCTCTTCTTTCTGAGACCTGCAGTGTCGATAAGAGTGTACTCTCTGTCTTTATAGGTGAACGGAGTGTCTATCGTATCCCTTGTTGTTCCGGCTATTGGGCTTACGATAACGCGGTTCTGTTTAGTAAGAGCATTTACCAGGGATGACTTACCGACATTAGGCTTGCCTATGATGGCAATGTTGATGCTGTCATCTCTTCTGTCGTATGCATCCTGTGGAAAACCCTCAACGATACGGTCGAGAAGATCGCCCATATTGGTCATGTTGGCTGCACTGATGGCGATAGGATCGTCAAAACCCAGTTCATAGAAGTCATAAATAGCTTCGTATGCTTTCGATGGCTTGTCGACTTTGTTGACAACCAGGATTATCTCCTTGCCCGTGCGTCTCAGCATCGATGCTACTTCCCTGTCTGCGGTCGTAAGACCTTCCTTTCCGTCCACCATGAAAATGATGACATCAGCCATGTCCATTGCCATGACCGCCTGGTCTCTCATCTGCGCGAGAATAGTATCGTCTGTCTTGACTTCTATTCCGCCCGTATCGATGACAGCGAATTCCTTGCCGTTCCATTCAGCCTCGGCATAGATCCTGTCTCTCGTTACGCCCGGGACATCTTCGACGATAGCCCTTCTCTCACCTATTATTCTGTTGAAAAAAGTCGACTTGCCCACATTAGGTCTGCCTACTATGGCAAGTATTGGTTTACTCATTTCTACTATCCTTTACTTAGTCTATTATCTCTATGAATTTACAGTCTGTAATGTGAGCGGACTGTAAATACTATTCTTCAAATATGCTCTCTGCGAAGTCATGCGCATTGAACGGCACAAGATCATCGAGTCCTTCACCGATACCGATGAACTTGATCGGCATGTCGAACTGGTCTGCGATCGTAATGGATATGCCGCCTCTTGCTGTACCGTCCATCTTGGTCAGGATGATGCCGGTGATATCCGATATCGAGGAAAACTCCTCTGCCTGACTAACTGCATTCTTACCTGTTGTGGCATCAAGTACAAGCAGGTTCTCACGGGAGGCTTCAGGATACTCTCTCGAGATGACCTTGCTCATCTTTTCGAGTTCCTTCATGAGATTGACCTTGTTCTGAAGTCTTCCTGCGGTATCACAGATCAGCACATCGATGTTGTTTGCCTTGGCGGACTGTATAGCATCATAGATGACTGCTGTAGGATCTGTTCCTTCGGCATGTCTGATGACCCTGACGCCTACTCTGTCGCCCCAGGTCTGAAGCTGTTCTGCTGCAGCTGCACGGAAAGTATCGGCCGCTGCGAGCATCACGCTTTTGCCCTTCTTCTTATACATATGGGCCAGCTTGGCGATCGAAGTGGTTTTGCCTCCGCCGTTGATGCCTATCATGAGGATGATGAGCGGATACTGTTCAGACATTTTGTTCCTCTCACCCTTGTCCATGAGGCCCTCGATGATACCGGAGAGTTCTTTCTTGATCTGCTTTTCCTTGATGATGTATCTCTCATTGATGGCAGTATCAAGTTCTTTCATGATCGCATCGGATGTGTCGATACCGATATCCGACATTACAAGGCCTTCCTCAAGCTCCTCCATGAACTCAGGCCCGAGGTCCGGGTTATCGTAAATCGCATTGGTAATGCTGTCTATGAACTTGCGGAAAGTGGATTTCTTTTCAAAAAGTCCCATTCAACCGTACTCCTTCTTCTTTTACATTATGTTTCTTATATGAGAATTATATTTCCTGAACGGTGATTTCGCAGAAGAGCGTACCACCCATAAGGATACAGCGATGTGGATAAAAGCTCTTCGAGAACTTATCACCTGAAGGAAATATAATTCTCACTCTAATCCTTCTACGTCGAACTCATCGCCCAGTTTCAGTGAAAGCATGCGCGAGATGCCCTGTTCAGGCATCGTGACTCCGTAGAGTACGTCAGCATGTTCCATTGTTGCCTTCTGGTGTGTGATAAGTGCGAACTGTATGTTATCAAACTTCTTGAGATAATTGGAGAAGTTCTCAATATTGACTTCATCAAGCGCCGCTTCTACCTCATCGAGAATGACGAACGGTGTCGGCTTGGCCTTGAGGACCGCGAACATGAGTGCTATTGCGGTCAGCGTCTTCTCTCCGCCTGAAAGAAGATTGATGTTCTTCAGTTTCTTGCCTGGCGGCTGAGCTGTGATCTCGATACCCGACTCGAGAGGTTTCGATTCATCTTCAAGTCTCAGCTCGGCATAGCCGCCTCCGAAGAGCTCCTTGAAAGTCTCCTCAAAATTGACAACGACCTTATCGAAGTTTTCCTTGAATCTTGTCCTGATGGTCTTGTCCATGTTGGAGATGATCTCATTGAGCTCACTCATGGCTCTTGTCAGGTCGGATTCCTGGGCTGTCATAAACTCGTAACGTTTGCTTACAGCCTTGTACTCTTCGATCGCGCTGACATTGACATCGCCGAGCTCCGCAAGGCGGAGTCTGACTTCTCTCGACTCCCTGTTTCCCGCAGTAATGGCGAAGTCAGGAGCCCTCATATCGAGGGCCTCGGCGTACGAAACCTCGAATTCATCCCAGAGCTTGTCCTTCTGGGTATCCAGCAGAGTCTCGTTCCTTGCCGTCTTGACCTCAAGCTTATATCTCTGTTCCCTGAGATCTTCAAGAGAAGAACGTATCTCCTTCTGCTCAGACAGAAGGGACTCGCTCAGGGATCTGTTTTCTTCCTGCCTGGAGGCAATGTCTCTGATCCTTTCCTCAAGAGCAGCCTTGGCCTCTCTGAGTTCTTCCTCCTTGCCGCTCTGTTCTTCTCCGCTTGATGTAAGAAGCGATCTCGATTCCTCGAGCTCTTCTGCAGTCTCCCTGTAGTCAGATACAGCAGCTTCCAGCTCTGTGACGTTGTCACGTACTCTCTCGATGATCTCATTTCTCGAGAGAACCTTGGACTCGTATTCACCGATCCTGACCTTAAGCGCAACTATCTTCTCGTTATCGTCCTCAATGACCGGTTTCAGTTCATCGAGCTCAGTCATGAGACTGTCAGCCTGCTTCTCAGAATCAGAATACTCCTTTTCAGCCTCGCTGATCTTCTCTCTGTAACCTGAGATCATCGAATCGGCACGGCTTATATCCTCAGCGATGGTGTTCATTTCATTTCTGAACCTTTCAGCAGCTCCGTTATCCGCAGCGACCAGCTCTTCAGCATGATCACGGTCTGTCTTCAGGATGTTATAAGCGATCTCGAGCTCAGTGACCTTTTCTCTCTGACGGTCTCTGTCATCAGCAAGATCCGATTCACGCTTCTTCTCAGCTTCAATATCTGTATTCAGTTCATCGATCTTCTTCTCATATCCACTGATGGTCTCAGTCAGAGTTGAGATCTCT
>CAMIWY010000072.1 GCA_946402595.1 uncultured Clostridia bacterium | reverse complement strand
TTCTTTCTGTCGAGAAGGTTGGCGGACTTATTGGCGAATCTGCCGCCGGTGATCGCACCGGATGAATTGATTACTTCACCCTCAAGTGTAACGATGCGGAATCCTCCGGGAGCGCTCTTGGCAATGCGCACCGCGTTGTCCATGTTGTCAGCTATGATGACTCTGCACAGAAGATACTCTATGATCTCCGAGAATCTGTCTTCACCGCTGACCATGTCAGAGGCTATCCCGAGATATCCTGTAGCACCGGTGACTCTGCTGCCCGGATCGATCCTGTCAGACTTTACTGACTCGACCGGCAGGAAAGTAGCACGTCCGGACTTTGTTGACTTGAGCCATCTGACCGCTGACTTTGCATCTGCATCAGTGCTGCAGACAATGTGCTGGAGTGTTCCGCCGAGTGCTGTCTCGACAGCTGTCTCATAACCGTCAGGAACTGTGATTATATCCGATACGGTGCCTATGATGCCGCTCAGATGCTGCTGCATCAGGGACCTGACAGTATTGTTGTATCCCTCATAGTTGGCTTCCATTTCCTCAATAGTGCTGCGTCTGGCAGCAGCTCTTGAGGATTTGTCGGTGATCTCCTTGATCTCAGCATTGAGTTCGTCGATGCGTTTAGTTGACGATATTATATTATTGGCGATCTCGAAGATCTTTTCCTTCTCACGCTCAAGGACCTTGCCGCTCTCCGCGATCTCGGCTTCGAGTCTCTCCAGACTGGCACGGTTTTCCGCTTCAGCCTTATCTCTGCCCTCGAATTCCTCTCTGATCGCTTCACTTCTCTCTTCGAGCGTCTTCTTATAGTTGTTAAGAGTGTTGATCTCAGCATTTCTGCCTACATTCTGATTGCTCAGATCGATCATGTGGCTTCTGAGATCTTCGATCCTTGTATTTATATCTGCTGACTGTGAGCTGTGAGTACTGTACTCTATGACAGCCTTATGGAGCTCTTCTCTTACGGATTCGACTTCAGCATTGAGCTCTGCATCATGTGCTTCGAGTTCAGTAAGCTCTTCTCTTGCTGACGCGAGCTTTTCCTCAGATGAAGTGATCTCATCATTTATCCTTGCCAGCTCACGTTCTATTCCGGCGAGCTTTTCCTTGTTGAGTTCGCCTCCGCTTGTGATGGTATTGAGTTCATCGATTATTGTCAGCAGCTCGCTGTTGGCGCCGGCATAGTTTTCTGTCAGCTCTGAATCATCCTCACGGCTCTTTTCAAGGCTCTCGTCTATCCTGCTGAGCCTTGCATCATAATCTGCAAGTCTTCCTGCAAGCTCTTCAAGATCAGCCTTTCCTGTCTCAACGCTTGCCGACAGACTGTCCAGATTATGCAGGATGATATTGATCGTGAGGTACTTATATCTTTCACGCAGCTCAAGATACTCGGTTGCCTTTTCAGAATCTTCCTTCAGGCCTCCGATACGTCCTTCTATCTCTGCAATTATGTCTCTTACACGTTCAAGATTGGCTGATGCAGACTTGAGCTTGTTTTCCGCCTCTGCCTTTCTGCTCTTGTACAGAACTACGCCTGCGGCTTCCTCGAAGATCTGCCGCCTGTTCTCAGGTCTTGTGCTGACGATATCTGCGATTTTGCCCTGTCCGATGATCGAATAGCCTTCTACACCGATACCGGTGTCCATGAACAGCTCTCTGATGTCTCTGAGTCTGCACTGGCTGCCGTTTATCAGGTATTCACTCTCTCCCGATCTGAACATCCTTCTTGTTACAGCTACCTCGCTGTACTCAAGCGGAAGTATCCCGGTAGAATTGTCTATGACAAGAGTTACCTCTGCCATTCCCTTAGGCTTTCTTGTCGCGGTTCCGGCAAAAATAACATCCTGCATCTTGCTGCCTCGCAGCTGCTTGGAGCTCTGTTCACCGAGGACCCATCTGAGAGCGTCACTGATGTTGCTCTTGCCGCTGCCGTTAGGACCGATGATACATGTGATACCGTCATTCAGTTCAATATTCACAGGGTCAGCAAATGACTTGAACCCCTGCATCTCTATTCGCTTGAAATACACTTACTTTACTCCCTTCGAAAGTGCATCCTTTGCAGCTTCCTGTTCAGCTTTGGCCTTACTCTTTCCCTGTCCTCTTCCGATGACCTTTTCACCGGCAACTACTTCAACCGTGAAAGTCTTGTTGTGGTCAGGACCGCTTTCAGATACAGTGTTGTATCTGATCCGTATATCGTGCTCTTTCTCCTGGATCTTCTCCTGGAGCATGGTCTTGTAGTCGTTTCTGAGCTTGCCTGCCACAGCAAGGCTTATCTTCTCGCCCAGAAGTTCAAGAACGACCTTTCTTCCTGCATCGTATCCACCGTCGATTATGATGGCGCCGATAACAGCTTCAAAGCAGTCGGCAAGTATGGAATCCTTGTTCCTCCCGCCGGTCGCCTCTTCGCCCTTTCCCATGTAGATATAATCTCCGAGGCCAATGCCTCTGGCTGCATCTGCCAGAGACTCCTCGCGGACTACATCCGCTCTGTTTTTGGACAGAACGCCTTCAGGAGCATCCTGCATTATCATGAATATCTCAGCTCCCACAGCGGCGTCCACATATGCATCGCCTATGAACTCAAGTCTTTCATTGTTGGACGCATACGGCATTTTATGTTCTGAGGAATATGAGCTGTGAGTCAGTGCATTTACGAGCAGCGACTCATCTCTGAACCTGTACCCCAGTTTTTCAAGAAGCTCATGTACTTCTTTCATATAAGCAATAACCTCCTGTCGCCTGATGCGGCATCAATATTTTATGCAAAACAGTATTATTCTTCGGCGGAATCTGTCTTGAAAAGTTCCTCATTCTGAGTAACAGCGTCAGCTATCATCTGAGTTACATTGTTGCGGATATAAGGGATCGCCTTGATGATCGCGTAGTACACTTCTCTCTCTCCGGAGTTGCCGTGGACCTTGAGCACTGCACCTTTAAGGCCGAGGATCGGAGCGCCGCCTACATCAGCATAGTCAAAGATCTGCTTGAGTTCTTTGATCTTGGAGTAAGCAAGCAGAGCGCCGAGCTTTGCCTTGAGTCCTTCCTGCAGCTTTTCCTTGAACCTGTTCATGACAGCAAGGACTGCTCCTTCACTGCTCTTGAGGAAAACATTTCCCGAAAAACCGTCAGTAATGACGACTTCACAGTCAGTTACTGCAACGTCGCGGCCTTCAATATTTCCGGTAAAATTGATGCTGCCAGATGCAAGAAGTCTGTGAGCTTCCTTATGGAGCTCGTCGCCCTTGGTTTCCTCTGCGCCGATATTGAGAAGGCGGACCTCAGGATTCTTTATGCCCTTGACTCCTTCAACATACATCGCACCCATGATTCCGTTCTGGAATATGTATTCCGGCTTGGCTTCGACATTGGCGCCGCAGTCAAGAAGAAGAGTCGTTCCGCCGTTATGGAGCTTAGGAAACCATGCGGCTATGGCAGGTCTTCTTATTCCCTTGATCCTTCCGAGCGTCACAAGACCGCCCGCAAGAAGTGCACCTGTGCTGCCTGCGGAGATGAGCGCATCTGCCTCACCTTTCTTGATGAGATTCAGAGCCTTGACTATTGTGGAATCCTTTTTCCTTCTTACAGCCATTGCAGGAGCTTCATCATTGGTGATGACTTCCGTAGCATCGATCACTTCGATATTCGACCCGTTCCATCCGTTCTCCTTAAGGCAGTTGCCTATGAGTTCTTCAGGTCCGATTATCGAAACAGTGACATCAGGCTCAGTGGATGCGAGCTCCGAAGCAGCTTTGATAGTGCCTTTTACTATTTCCTGAGGAGCATTATCTCCTCCCATTCCGTCTACGATTATTTTCATCTCTCTGTTACCTTGTAATTTGTGTCTGAATACCCTCGTATGATTTATGCAAAACAGGTATTTATCTTTCAGCTGATGCTCTCAGCTGTCCGCAAGCGGCATCGATGTCGCTTCCGAGCGTTCTCCTGACAGTAGCGGCGATGCCTCTCTTTTCCAGGACTTTTCTGAAAGCCAGGACGCTGCTTCCTTCAGCTGTCCTGTAGTCTCTTCCCTTCACTTCGTTCAGCGGTATGAGATTGACATGTGTCAGCCATCCCTTCAGATGGTCAGCCAGCTCTTCTGCATTTTCAGGTGAGTCGTTGACTCCTCTGATGAGAGCATACTCGAAGGTTATCCTTCTGTGAGTCTTCTCAGTGTAGTCTCTGCACGCCTTCATGAGATCGTCATAGCCGTACTTCCTCGCGACCGGCATGGTCCTGCGTCTTATCTCATCATTCGGGGCGTGCAGTGAGACTGCCAGATTGACCTGAGGAAAGTCCTCAGCGAATCTGTATATGCCCGGTATGATGCCGCAGGTCGAAAGCGTGATGTTCCTGAGGCTCAGATTGACACCTTCAGGAGAGTTTATGAGCTTCAGGAATTTTGACACCTCTTCGTAATTGTCAAGAGGCTCACCCATTCCCATCAGTACGATGTGATTTATTTCTTCACCTGTGACTCTCTTCATCTTCAGGACCTCACCGAGCATCTCGCCCGCTGTAAGGTCTCTCTGCTTTCCGTCCATGGTGGAAGCACAGAAGGTGCAGCCCATGAGGCATCCGACCTGAGTCGATATGCAGATGGAGTTGCCGTAGCTGTATTTCATGAATACAGACTCAACTCTCGCGCCGTCACAGAACTCATACAGACATTTTCTGGTGCCGTCAGACTTTGACTCCTGCATAGTGACGACTTCAGGCTGACCTATATAGTATCCGTTCTCAGCAAGATTTCTGCGGAGGCCCGCAGGAACATTAGACATCTCATCATAAGATGCCGCACCCCTTGCGAGCCATCCGAATATCTGTTTTGCCCTGAACTTCTTCTCCCCCATGCTGAGAACCAGTGATTCCAGCTCAGGGAGAGAATAACTCAGTATGTTTGCGGTTATATCTGACATATCCAGGTTATACGCGCTCTACAGCGATACCGGTCTTGTGTCCGTTGATGTCGAATTCAGGCAGATCAGCCTTGTCTTCGATCGATACAGCGATGGTCTCGTCCTTGATGAAATCTTCTGCATTGCTGACAGCAGATCTGATCTCGTCATCAGCGCAGATGTAGATCTTTATTTCAGTCATCATCTCGAAGTCAGCCTGCTTACGCAGCTGCTGGATCTTGGAGATCATCTCTCTTACATAACCCTGCTCGATGAGCTCCGGAGTAAGAGTTGTATCGAGGATAACGAATATGTTGTTGTCCATGCCTACGACGAAGCCTTCCTTCGAAGAGATCCTTACGTCGAGGAGATCATCTGTGATCTCATACTTCTCGCCTGCAAGCTCCATCTCAACAGGACCGTTTCCGATCTCTGCGATAAGAGCCTTGGCATCAGCCTGAGCAAGTGCAGCGCCGAATGCCTTGACGTTCTTGCCGAGTACAGGACCTGCAGCTCTGAAGTTAGGCTTTACCTGGAAGTTCATGTACTTGTCGAGATCGTTCTCGAACTGTACTTCCTTGACGTTGAGCTCTTCAGTGATCAGCGGAGTAAGGTCGTCGATTACGTCCTTATATCTTCCGTCAACGATAACCTTGGACAGCGGCTGTCTAACCTTGAGCTTCTCCTGCTCTCTTGTGCTGCGGCCGAGGTTGACGAGAGTCTTGACGAGGTCCATTCTCTCCTCTACCTTCTCGTCGATCATATCTTCTCTTGCAACAGGGTAATAAGCAGTGTGAACTGTCTCTTTGCCGGTCAGCTTGGTGAAGATCTCATCGGAGATAAATGGTGCAACAGGTGCCATCATCTTTGACAGACCAACGAGGATCTCATAAGTAGTGGCATAAGCTGCCTGCTTGTCGAGTGTCATGGTCTCAGCGAAGAATCTTCTTCTTGCTCTTCTGATATACCAGTTGGACAGGTCATCACTGATGAAGTCTCCGATCGCTCTTACGGTCTTCATGTGATCGTAAGCATCCATTGCTTCTTCTGTAGTCTTGATGAGTCTGTTGTACTTTGAGAGGATCCATCTGTCTAGTTCAGGTCTTTCCTCATACGGAACATCAAGTTCAGCAGCATTCACATCGTCGATATTCGCATAGAGGCAGAAGAAGTTGTAGGTGTTTTTCAGTGTGCTGAATACCTTGCTGATAACTTCCTTGATGCCGTCCTCATCAAACTTTGTCGGAGTCCATGCAGGTGAACCGTATACGAGGTACCACCTTACAGCATCAGCACCGTACTTATCCATCATTTCGAACGGATTTACAGTGTTACCGACGTGCTTGGACATCTTCTTGCCGTTCTTGTCGAGGATCAGGTCGTTAACAAGAACGTTTCTGTATGGAGCGCAGCCCTTTACGATCGTGGAAACAGCCATGAGTGAGTAGAACCAGCCTCTTGTCTGGTCGATACCCTCGCAGATGAAGTCTGCAGGGAAAAGCTCCTCATCGAATCTGTCTGCGTTCTCAAACGGGTAATGCCACTGTGCGAACGGCATTGCTCCGGAGTCGAACCAGCAGTCCATTACCTCAGGGATCCTGTGCATGCTCTTTCCGCACTCAGGGCACTTGATCGTGATCTCGTCAACATACGGTCTGTGGAGCTCGATTGTCTCATCGATATCCTGCTCTACATCTTTAACGAGCTGTTCACGGGAACCTACGCAGTGAAGGTGGCCGCATTCGCACTTCCAGATAGGAATAGGTGTTCCCCAGTATCTTGATCTTGAGATAGCCCAGTCCTTGACCTCTTCAAGCCAGTTTCCGAATCTCTTCTCTCCTACATACGGAGGGAACCAGTTGACTGTGTTGTTGTTGGCAACGAGCTGGTCTCTCAGCTTGGTCATCTCGATATACCATGACTTGTTAGCATAGTATACGAGCGGAGTTCCGCATCTCCAGCAGTGAGGATATGCGTGCTCGAGCTTTTGCTTTGCATAGATCTTGTCATCCTGAGCGAGATACTTGATGATATCTACATCGAGACCATCTTCCATGACGAATCTGCCCTTCCAAGGGGTCTCGGTATAGCATCCTCTCTCATCTACAGGCTGCATTACAGCAAGGTTGTACTTGCGGCCGCAGTTGTAGTCGTCTTCACCGAATGCAGGAGCTGTATGAACGATACCTGTACCATCTTCTGTGGATACATAGTCCATGC
>CAMIWY010000071.1 GCA_946402595.1 uncultured Clostridia bacterium | reverse complement strand
ACCTGGACTGCTGCTTGCACTTGCAACAAGTATCCTGGTCTTCATGATATCCAAGAAGAGACATTATCCTGTAAGAAAGTTCAATGGAAGAGAGCTTCTGGTTGCAACCAAGGAAGCATTCCTGTCCCTGATGACACCGGTTATCATCATCGGCGGTATCTGGACCGGAGTATTCTCACCTACAGAAGCAGCCTGCATCGCTGTAGTATACGCATTCATCCTGTCAGTCATCCTGTACAAGGGCATGACTCTCAAGGAGATCTACGAGGCTCTCAAGCAGTCTGTTGCTGACGGCGCAGGAATCCTGAACATCATCTGCGGCGCTGCTGCTTTCTCATGGCTCGTAACAATGATGGGCATGACCAATGCACTGTCACACATGCTTACAAGCCTTACAACAAACAAGTACATCATGCTGCTGATCCTGAACATCGCATTCCTGATCATCGGAATGTTCATGGAGGCTCTCGCAGTCATGACTATCACTGTTCCGTTCCTGATCCCTCTTATGGGTTCATTCGGAATCGATCCGGTACATCTCGGTGTAGTACTCGTACTCAACCTGATGATCGGACTCTGCACACCGCCTGTAGGCACAAGCTTGTTCATCTGTGCCAAGACGGCAAAGATCAGGATAGAAGAAATGTACAAAGCGGTAATACCGTTCCTTGTTCCGCTGCTGATCGTACTCTTCCTGATCACATACGTTCCTGGTTTCGTTACATGGCTTCCGGGACTCAGCGGCTAATGCTGAAAACACTTTAAACTGCCGGTATCTGAGAAAAGCTGCCGGCAGTTTTTCTTAAAAAGGACAAACAAATAAATAGAGCTTGAGGGGGTCTGAGGGGCTGTCATCAAATTGACAATATCACTTCAACTTGGTATGCTTGACTATAAGTTATGTCATACATATGAAAATTGTTTTTTGAAGGAAGAAAAAGCATGCCACAGAAACCATCATATCTTAAAAGCCTCAGGAAGGAGTCGGTAGTCCAGAGCGTTATCAACGTCCTGACCGATGCCATCCGCTCCAAAGAGCTGCAGCCGGGTGACAAGATCCCGCCTGAACCTGAACTGGCGGAATCGCTCGGGGTAGCAAGAAGCAGCGTACGTGAGGCAATTAAAATACTTACTTATTTAGGCGTGCTCGAAAGCAAAAGGTCTGAGGGGACATTTGTATGTGACGGCTACAAGGAAAGCATGATAGATCCTATGGTGTATGGGATCCTGCTCAATCAGGATTCGTTCGAGAACCTGATGGAGCTGCGCGAAATGACTGAAGCCGGCATGATGAGACTCGCGATAGAGCATCATGAGGACAGGGAACTCGATGAACTCGAATCCATCCTCGGAGAAATGAAAAAGGCGCTGGAGCTGAGAGAGAACAGGGTAGATACGTTCTTTGAAGCAGACAACAGATTTCATGACAAGATAGCTGAAATGGGCAAAAACCCGATGGCTGACAAGATCAACAAAGTCGTACGGTCGCTTACACACGCTGTGAGATATCAGACTGTATCAGCGATGATCCTCAGCGGCAAGTCGGACAAGCTCCTGGATACACATGTACAGCTTTTCAACGCGATCAAGGAAAGAGACGACACGGATCTCAGCGAGAAGGTCAGAAGCAGCTACTTCGAAGATGAACTCGGATAAACTTTTTATTAATAAGGAGAAGATAAATCATGAAAATAGTTATCGGATGCGATCATGCGGCATATGAACTCAAGGAAGCAGTAAAGGCAAAGCTCGAGGGAGAAGGCTACGAAGTAATGGATGTAGGCTGCCACTCGACAGAGTCTGTAGACTATCCTAAGTACGGTCATGCGGTAGGCAAAGCAGTAGCTTCCGGTGAGGCAGACAGAGGAATCGCCATCTGCGGAACAGGTATCGGCATCAGCATCGCTGCCAACAAGGTGCCGGGCGTCAGAGCCGGAGTAGTCCACAACGTCATGACAGCAGAGATGACCAAGGCTCACAACGATGCAAACGTACTTTGCTTTGGAGCAAGAGTAGTTGATCAGGATACTGCTTTTGCAATGGTCGACACATGGCTCAGCACTGAGTTCATGGGAGACAAGCATCTCAGAAGAATAAACGAGATCGAAGACCTCGATTTCTAGTCATGTAAGGCAGCTTTTGAGCTGCCTTTTTTAAAGCGCAGATTATGTCAGTCAAAAGACATATTTTGCCGTTTCGGGTCTATTTGACCTGAGAATGCAGAGGGGCATTGGAGACAAATCAGACAGGAGACAATAATAATGAAGATCGTAATTCTTGATGGATATACAGAGAACCCGGGAGATCTCAGCTGGGACGGGCTGAAGGCTTTCGGCGAAGTAACAGTATATGACCGTGTATCATATGAGGAATCACCTGTGATCGCAGAGGCCATAGGCGATGCAGACATAGCAATAACAAATAAAACACCTATTTCCAGAGAAACTATAGATAAATGCCCTAACCTCAAGTACATAACGGTCCTGGCTACCGGATACAATGTTGTGGACATCGCATATGCGAAGGAAAAAGGTATACCTGTATCGAACGTACCTGTATACGGCACACGTTCAGTAAGCCAGTTCGCTATCGCACTTCTGCTCGAAGCATGCCATCACATCGGACATCACAGCGACGGCGTTTTCCGCGGTGAGTGGGAGAACAATCAGGACTGGTGCTACTGGGATTATCCGCTGATCGAGCTGGCAGGCATGACTTACGGACTTCTGGGCTGCGGTAATATAGGCATTCACACAGCAGAGATCGCTAAGGCTCTCGGCATGAATGTCATCACTTACGACGGAAGACAGACCGAAGCAGCTCTTGCTCTGGGAGTTGAGTATGTAGAGCTCGACGAGCTTTTCGCCCGCTCAGATGTGCTCGGACTTCAGATGCCGCTGTTCCCGTTCAACACAGGCATCATCAATAAGGAAAACATCGCAAAGATGAAAGACGGTGTCATCATAATCAACAACAGCCGCGGACAGATGGTCGTGGAGCAGGATCTTGCAGATGCACTTAACAGCGGCAAAGTCGCATGCGCTGCACTGGATGTAGTTTCAACAGAGCCGATCCGCGGAGACAACCCGCTGCTCAAGGCTAAGAACTGCATCATCACGCCGCACATTTCGTGGGCTTCCAAGGGAAGCCGCCAGCGTATCATGAATACTACAGTCGAGAACGTAAAATCGTTCGTGGACGGCGCACCGGCAAATGTAGTCAACGCATAATGTGTCACCGGGGGCAGGCATCTTTTAGAATGCTTTAGTTGTAATAATGGGTACCCTGCAGTTTGTACTGTGAACATTCCGCAGAAACCGCATAAATGATATGCTGCGGTTCCGGGGACGTGAGCAGGATAAACTGCAGGGTATCCGTTGCTGTACGCATATATAACGAATAAGCGGAACAGGAATATGTTTTCCATGAGACAGGAGAATCAATAATGAGAATCAGCGCTGAATTACTTAAGAGTTTCAAACCAATCGACGAGAAGAAGATCGACGAGCTGCTGCAGGCTGAGATCGATGCCAATGACAAGAAGATCGTCGTACTCGATGACGACCCGACAGGCATCCAGACTACTCACGACCTGATCGTCTATACAGACTGGAGCAAGGAAAGCGTACTCGACGGATTCCGCGGTGAGAACAAGCTTTTCTTCCTCATGACCAACTCAAGAGGATTTACCGAAGAGCATACGACCAGGGTCCACAGAGAGATCGCTGCAGTAGTAAATGAAGTCTCAAAGGAAACAGGCATCGACTACATCCTGATGTGCAGAAGCGACAGTACACTTCGCGGACATTTCCCTCTTGAGACCAGGATCCTCAGGGAAGAGATCGAGAAGAATACCGACAAGAAGATCGACGGAGAGATCCTCTGCTCCTTCTTCAAGGAAGGCGGCAGGTTCACGATGAACAACATCCACTACGTCAAGTACGGTGATGAGCTCGTTCCTGCCAATGAGACAGAGTTCGCAAGAGACAAGACCTTCGGTTACACTTCGCCGACTCTGCCTGAGTATGTTGAAGAGAAGACCAAGGGCGAATTCAAGAAGGAAGACGTCATCTGCATCTCCCTTGAGGACATCCACAACATGGATATCGACAAGATCACTGAGCAGCTCATGGCTGTAAAGGACTTCAACAAGGTCATCGTCAATGCTGTCGATTATCCGGATGTAAAGGTATTCTGCACTGCACTCTACCGTGCGATGAAGGCAGGAAAGAACTTCCTCTTCCGTACTGCAGCTTCCACCATCAAGGTCATCTGCGGAAATCCTGACCAGCCTCTTCTGACAAGAGAGCAGATGGTAACACTCGAGTCTGACAATGGCGGAGTCATCGTAGTCGGATCGCACACAGCAAAGACTACAGCTCAGGTCGAGAGACTCAAGACGATGAAGGATATCGAATTCGTAGAGCTCGACGCTACACTGGTCAAGGACCCAGAGGCATTCGAGAAGGAAGTCGGGAGATGTCTCGCCCTCGAAGAGGAGTATCTCCGTGCCGGCAAAACAGTATGCTGCTACACCACAAGAGCACTTATCACTGCAGATACAGGCAACAAGGAAGACGACCTCAAGCTGTCCGTAAAGATATCTGATGCGGTACAGTCCCTCGTAGGCAAGCTGTCTGTAACACCTGCATTCGTAATCGCCAAGGGCGGCATCACATCAAGTGATATCGGAACCAAGGCGCTTGCTGTCAAGAAGGCATACGCTCTCGGACAGATCCAGCCGGGCGTTCCTGTATGGCGCACAGGCGAGGAGAGCACATTCCCGTGCACACCTTATGTTATCTTCCCGGGCAACGTGGGCGACGAAGAGACACTTAAGGCAGCAGTTGAGGTACTTATGGCAAAATAGCCGGGACTTCCGGAGTTTTGCATAAGACAGACTGCTGACACGGGACGTGTAAACGAGATACATAAACGGAGGTATTAATAATGAAGAAACCACTTATTGCGGTCACGCTTGGAGACCCTGCAGGCATCGGCCCTGAGATCGTCGTAAAGACCATCGCGGACAAGGACCTCTTTGCCGAGGCAAACTGCATCGTTCTCGGTGATGCGAAGATCGTAAAGCAGGCGATCGAGGTGACGGGTGTTGACCTTAAAGTCAACTGCGTAGAAGAGCCGGCTGACGGCGACTACAGCGAAGGCGTCCTCAACATGATCGACCTTGACAACATCGACATGGACAAGTTCGAATACGGCAAGGTCAGCGCAATGTGCGGCAAGGCTGCTTTCGAATATATCGAGAAGAGCATCCAGATCACAATGGACGGCAAGGCTGATGCAGTAGCGACAGCTCCTATCAACAAGGAAGCTCTCCGCGCTGCTGAGATCAACTTCATCGGACATACCGAGATTTTCGCTGAGCTCACAGGAACCAATGACCCGCTTACAATGTTCGAGACCAACGGAATGAGAGTGTTCTTCCTGACAAGACACGTATCACTTCGCGACATGCTCGACATGATCACCAAGGACAGAGTCATCGACTATGTTGAGAGATGTACTGAGGCTCTCAGAAGACTGGGAGTGACCGAGGGCACTATGGCTGTTGCAGGACTCAATCCGCATTCAGGCGAGCACGGACTGTTCGGCTGGGAGGAGGTCAACGAGATCGCACCGGCTGTTGAAGAGCTGCAGGCAAGAGGATTCGACGTCAAGGGACCTGTTCCGGCTGACTCGGTATTCCACCAGGCTGCACTCGGCAGATACAACTCGGTACTGTCGCTGTATCACGATCAGGGACACATCGCAACCAAGACACTTGATTTTGACCGCACCATCGCTATCACAAACAGCATGCCTATCCTGCGTACTTCCGTAGACCACGGAACAGCATTCGACATCGCAGGCAAGGGAATCGCGGGCGCAGTCAGCATGATCGAGTCAGTAAGACTCGCGGCCAGGTACGCGCCTTACTTCACCAGGTAGGCGGCGTACATCAGAAGCGTCTCCCGGGTATTCGGGGGTGCCTGTTTGCAATTGACAGAAACCTGAACAGGTGGTATATTTTCAATGTATCGGTTCAAAGGAGAATCCTGATGAATACACACAGACTCGTTGCAGCTATCTATTATTACGACGGAGCTTCTATTGAAGCATAGTTTTGCTGCGACCGCATAAGAATCGATCAGAGATGTTGATTCCGGCTCCGCAGCGCAGGCTGCGGGGCTGTTTTGATAAGAAAGCTAAAAGGAAAGGGAGAAGTACTGATGAAGAATTTAATTCCTGACAATGTCAGTGAGCACACCAATGTATATGACGTCCTGATGGAAAGAGGACTGATCGAGCAGACCACCAACGGTGAGGCTCTGAGAGAGCTGCTCGGCAAGGAGAAAATCAAGTTCTATATCGGATTTGACCCGACTGCAGACTGCCTGCACGTAGGACACTTCATTCCGATGATCACCATGATGTATATGCAGAAGTACGGCCACACTCCTGTTTTCCTGCTCGGCGGCGGCACCGGCGAGATCGGCGACCCTTCTGGCAGAAGTGACATGCGTCAGGTCATGACAATAGACACGATCGATGAGAACTGCAGACAGTTCAAGAAGCTCTTTGATAAGTTCATCGATTTTGACGACGAGTGGAAATACGAGGGCAACGAGGGCGTATACAAGCCTGGTCACCAGAACAGAGAGCCAAAGCCTGGCTACGCTGTAAGCGTCAACAACGCTGAGTGGATCAGACCTTGCAAGTTCACCGAGTTCGCAAGAGAGATCGGCAGACACTTCAACGTCAACACCATGCTGAGAGCTGACTGCTTCAAGAGCAGAATGGACAGAGACACAGGACTCTCGTTCTTCGAGTTCTCGTACATGCTGCTGCAGGCATACGACTTCTACGTAATGGCCCGCGACTTTGACCTCAAGGCACAGTTCGGCGGCAACGACCAGTGGTCCAACATCATCGCCGGAGTAGACCTGACAAGAAAGGCCTGCGGCAAGGAAGTATTCGGACTTACAGTATCGCTGCTGACAACCAGCGAAGGCAAGAAGATGGGCAAGACCGCCAAGGGCGCACTCTGGCTTGACGAGAGAAAGTGCCCTGTATATGATTTCTTCCAGTACTGGAGAAATGTCGCAGACGCAGACGTCAACAAGTGCCTGAGAATGCTCACATTCCTGCCGATGAGCGAAGTCAACA
>CAMIWY010000070.1 GCA_946402595.1 uncultured Clostridia bacterium | reverse complement strand
GGAGAGAGGATCCAGATTGATACCAGAACAGGAGAATATCTTGGAAGATCCAAGTAATCAGGAAGAGATCCTGGGCAAAACTACCGCTGCAAAGGAACCGGGCATAGCCCGCATCCACAAAAGATTCCACAAGCCGCTTCGTATCATAGCTGTGATCATAGCGGTAGTTTTTGCTGTTCTTATTATTTTCAATATAATGCAGAAGCCGTTTGACAGGACCAATAACGAGTATACCTCTGTCACGATAGAGGAGGGCGATGACCTGGACGCTGCTGCGGCACGGCTCGAAGAGGCCGGTATCGTGGAGAGTTCTTCGAGATTCAGCCTTATATCCAGAATGGCTCTTCAGACGGATATCAACCCGGGTGCCTATTACCTGTCTCCTTCAATGGATTCCGTTTCCATTGCCAAGGCAATATGCAAGGGAAACGTCACTCTTAACGGATTCATTATCCCGGACGGTTTTACTGCAGATCAGACTTTCACATCTCTTTCAAGAGACGGTTTCGGCGATAAGAAAGCATTCATGAAGGCGGCTTCTGATCCTTTCCTGCAGGATATTGACTTTATCGGAAAGGATGTAGACGGAGCTGAACAGGTCGAAGGCTTCCTGCTCCCGGGTACGTACAGGCTGAATACCGAAGCCGATGAGACAATGATCATCATGACAATGCTGGACAGCTTCAGCAACTTCTTCAATGAAGATTACAGGGCCAGGGCGGATGAACTCGGGCTCAGCGTCAGGGAAGTCGTTGTCATTGCTTCAATGATCGAAAAAGAAACATCTGTAGACAGTGAGAAAGCAAGGATATCCTCAGTGCTTCACAATCAGCTGAACCTCGAAATGATCGAACTGCCTGAGGTACCGCTCTGCTCACCGGGTGAGGCTTCTATTACCGCAGCACTGTATCCGGAAGACAGCGAAGACATTTACTATGTTCTCAGCAGCAAGCTTGACGGTACACATGTATTCACTTCTGACGAGGCTGAATACAATGCTCTTGTTGAAGAATACAATCAGGCTGCTCAGGAAAGACAGGAAAAGCTTGACAGCAGAAACCAGGAAGCTCAGGACTCAGCTGAGCAGAATGCAGAAGCTCAGGCAGAGTCTTCAGAAGAGGGTCAGAACTGATGAGCTTTACCAGTGATAAAGTTACTGAATACATCAGCTCGCACTACAGACCTCTCGATGAGGACCTCGGAGCATTCCGCGAATACAACGAATCGAACAATGTTCCTCTGATCCTGAGGGAAACGGAGTCATTTCTCTCTCTGCTTCTCGAGCTGACACAGCCGCGAAGGATCCTCGAAATAGGAACAGCATACGGCTATTCCGCTCTGTTTTTCACGCGTAAACTTCCTGAAGCAACAGTAACAACGATAGACAGGAATGAGCACATGATCCCTGTTGCTGAAGAGAATTTTGCATCGAGGCCTGAAGGCAGCAGAATAGACTTCCGCACAGGTGATGCAGACAAGGTCCTTGACCGGATGATAGAGGAGCAGAAGTCAGGCAGCGCAGAGCCGTTTGACTTTGTTTTTATAGACGCAGGGAAGAGCCATTACAGAGAGTTCTTCGACAGAGCTGAGCAGCTTACCAGGCCCGGCTCTGTTATCGTATGCGACAATATTCTTATGCATGGATGGACAGTAGACAGGTCATATGAAGGTGCCAGAAGACACCGCACCAATGTCAAATACATGCGTATGTTCATAGATTATATAAACGAAAGGGAAGACCTGACCGTTTCACTGCTTTCGAGCGGTGACGGACTGGCCGTTATCAGACTAAATGACTGACAGAAAAGATTTGAAACTTGAACTCCTCGCACCTGCGGGAGACATGGAAAAGCTCAGGACAGCTATCATATTCGGTGCTGACGCCGTTTATTTCGGCGGACAGATCGGTAGCCTCAGGGCAGGCGCAGGCAATCTCAGCGTTGATGAGATCAGTGAAGCCATGGATTTCATCCATGAGCGCGGCCGCAAGGGATACATGACACTGAATATATATGCCCATAACGACGATATTCCGGTTCTGAGGGACTATATCGGCAAAATCAGGGATATTCCAATCGACGCATTTCTCGTCTCGGATCCGGGCGTTATGGGGCTTATAAAAGAGCAGATACCGGACGCTGAGATCCATCTCTCCACCCAGGCCAATACCACCAACTATCTCACAGCTGCATTCTGGGTAAAACAGGGCGTAAAGCGCATCGTAGCTGCAAGGGAGATGAGCCTGGCGGAACTCACTGAGATGAGAAGACAGCTTCCTGACGATATAGAGATCGAAGCATTCATGCACGGAGCAATGTGCATCTCATATTCCGGAAGATGCCTTCTCAGCAACTTCATGGCCGGCAGAGATGCAAACAGGGGAGCATGCACTCATCCGTGCAGATGGAAATATTCACTCGTTGAGGAGCAGAGACCGGGGGAATACTATCCGATCGAAGAAGATGCACGAGGCAGCTACATCATGAATTCAAGGGACCTGTGCATGATAGACTGCATCCCTGATCTTGTAAACGCCGGAGTCACATCGTTCAAGATCGAAGGCAGGATGAAGTCGATGTACTATGTTGCGACAGTTGTATCCGCCTACAGGTCGGCAATAGACAAGTACCTTGCGGATCCTGATAATTACGTCTATGATCCTTCGGATTTTGACGAACTCTGCAAGGCAAGCCACCGCGAGTTCACTCACGGCTTCTACTATCACAAGCCGACAGACAGGGATCAGAACTACCTGACGAGCGACTATACAAGAGACTATTCATTCGTAGGACTTGTCAGGACTACAGATGAGAAGACAGGTCTTACCACTGTAGAGCAGAGAAACAAGTTCTCGGTAGGTGACACAATCGAGATATTCGGTCCGATGACACCTTACTACGAAGAAGTTATAGAAGAAATGTACGATGAAGAAGGCAATCCGGTAGAGAGCGCGCCTCATCCTCAGCAGATACTGAAGATCAGGTTCAAACGCGTTCCGGAGGAGAACTTCATCATGCGTAAGAAGAAAGACCAGTAGTCTTATATAAGAAAGGCAGTAATAACCATGACCGATGACAGTTGGCCGTTATATTTACCCGTATGCATGATCATACTGATAATGATCATCAACTCCCTTGTAGTAGCTTCCAAGAGAGCTCTTGATTATATCGACCGCAACGCTATCAAGGAGATGCTCGAGGATGAGCCTGATAACAAAAGCCTTCAGGCTGTTACAGGTTTTCTTGCAAAACCTTCAAAGTATCATTATGCAGACCACGCAGCAAGCTTCATAAGCATCATAGCAGCATTCATGATCTTCAATGCTGTCATGTATCACCGCTTGAACGCGCCTCTGCTTGCAGCCTGCAACCTTGGGTTTTACATCATATACACCTCACTGAGTGACATTCTTCCCAAGAAGATCGCTGCTCAGTCAAGTGAAGAGACCGGTGTAAAGCTGATCGGCTTTCAGCAGTTCATATATGTGATCACATTTCCACTCGTATGGATCTGCAAAGGAATAGCCAATGTCTTCCTGACAATAATGGGGAAGAAAACTGATGTCGATGATTCATATTTTTCAGAGGACAAAGTCATGTCCATGCTTGACAGAGGTCAGGAATCAGGCGAGATCAAGGAGGAAGGCCGCAGAATGATCGACTCCATATTCGAGTTCGATGACCTTCTTGCATATGAGATCATGACTCCGCGTACTGACGTATTCATGATCGACCTTGATGATGACAGA
Organism: uncultured Clostridia bacterium; assembly: GCA_946402595.1. Taxonomy (GTDB): domain Bacteria; phylum Bacillota; class Clostridia; order Peptostreptococcales; family Anaerovoracaceae; genus Crickella. The sequence continues at coordinate 3,420 of CAMIWY010000070.1, read as the reverse complement.
AGCGAATACTTCGATGAGATGATGGAGCTGACTCACTCCAGGATCCCTGTGTACAAGGGCGATCCTGACAACATCGTCGGCATACTACACATCAAGGACTACCTGTACAACGGAGCACGGAAGGGTTTTGACAACATCAATCTCAAAAAGCTTCTGAGGCCTGCATATTTCGTACCGGAGACCAAGAACATCGATGCACTGTTCCGTGAACTGCAGATCAACAGGCAGCATCTCGCTATCCTGATAGACGAATACGGCGGATTCAGCGGAATCGTCACGGTTGAGGATATCATCGAGCAGATCGTTGGCGACATTGATGATGAATTTGACGAAGAAGACAGGATCATAGAGAAAATCGACGATAACACATTTATCGTCGACGGTAATGTTTACCTTGACGATCTTGAGGAAGAGACAGGTGTTGAGCTTGAATCCGAGACCAGTGAAACGATCGGAGGCTTTATCATCGACCTTATGGGTGAGATCCCTAAGGAAAGAGTAAAATATGAGCCTGTAAGATATGAGGATTATGAGTTCACGATCCTCAAGGTCAAGGACAGAAGAATAGGGAAGATCCGCATAGTCAAGCTGGAACAGAAGGACGAAGACGATGAATGATGATGTAAAATTCATAGAACTCATAGAGAAGGAAGTCCTCGCATTTGATGATGTCAGCCGTTTTGCCGGCGCCTCTCTCACGGAGAACATCCAGACCGCGTTCGGAAGAGGACTCATCAATCCGGGTATAAGGGTGACGACCGAAGACGAGCTGATAACTATCAATCTGGATATCATCGTATATTTCGGCGTCAACATCCCGCAGCTTTGCTATGACATACAGACCAAGGTCAAGAACAATATAGAAGCAGAAACGGGACTCGAGATAAAGGCTGTAAACATTACAGTCGAAGGCATAGACGAAAGAAATCCAGGCAACCAGGAGTCATAAATGAACAGAGAAGAGATAAGAGAAAAGACAATGCAGCTCATCTACCAGATGGACATCAACGGCGAATTCGACTACGAAAAGGCGAGCCCGGTAGATGAAAACGTCAAGATAATGAACAAGCCTCAGGCTGTAGCCACGCTCGAGGCTGTAAGAGATCATATCGGAGAGATCGACGAGATCATCAGAGCCAACCTCGACAAGTGGTCATTCGAACGTGTGGCACGCACAGACCTTGCCATACTCAGAACGGCCGTAGCAGAGATGATGTATGTCGATTCGATCCCGGGCAGCGTATCGATCAATGAGGCTGTCAAAATGTCAAAGAGATTCAGCGACGAGAAGTCCTACGCATTCGTAAACTCCGTCCTGAGCAAGATCGACAAGTATCTCAGTTCACAGAAGAAGAGCGGGGAGTAAGGCAGCATGCCTGATCTTTATCTCGGCATTGACACATCAAATTACAAGACCTCAGTGGCTGTAACTGACGGAGACAACCAAACGGTATTCGAAAGATCCGTGTATCTGGAAGTACCTCAGGGCAGCAGGGGTCTCAGGCAGTCTGAAGCATTCTTCCGACATTCCAACCGCCTGCCGGAGTATATAGAGGAGATGTCCTGTTCAGTAGACGTTTCCGCGATACGCGCGGCAGGTGTTTCGTCACGTCCGAGAAGAGTCGAGGGATCATATATGCCTTGCTTTCTTGCGGGAGTCAACGCCGCCAGGGAAATGTCTGCGGTGCTAGGTATCCCTCTTCATGAGTTTTCACATCAGGAAGGTCATGCTGCTGCAATAATAGAAAACAGCCCTGATACGGACATGCGCAGATCAGTTCTGTTTCATCTGAGCGGCGGCACCACAGAGTTTCTTATCTGTGAGCCTGATGAAGGCGGATACAGAATGGAGATATGCGGAGGGACCAGAGACATATCCGCAGGCCAGCTCATCGACAGAGCCGGCGTCGCTATGGGATATCCTTTTCCTTCAGGAGCCTATCTTGATGACCTCGCAGAGACATACTATGCAGCGAACGGCAGGGTAAAGTCCTGTCTGCCGCGCATAAAGACCACAGACGGTGAGTTCAATCTCTCCGGTACAGAGACTCAGGTCCTGCGGATGATAGAAGCTTCTGATGCGGAGGAATACCCACATCTCGCATACAGCATATTCGAGCGCATTGCTGAGCTTCTGGCATCATCAGCTGCAGGTTCTGCAGCCGCTGCCGGAACGGATACCGTTTATATGGCAGGCGGCGTATCAGCAAGCTCATTCATAAGAAGATCCATTGCAGAAAAGTGCGGGTCAGAGCCTCAGATCATATTCGGTGATCCTGTTCTTTCAGGTGACAACGCCGTAGGTATCGCACGCCTGGCAAGAAGGGTCCACAGCAGATAGAAACGATAATGAAACCGGCAACAGTAACACAGGTAAATGAATACATAGCCAAGAAGCTGAGAGACGATTTCCGTCTCCGCAATCTTCCTGTGGAGGGAGAGATCTCAGGTCTCAGCAGAAGCGGGCAGCACATATACCTTACTCTCAAGGATGCCGGCAGTATGATAAAGTGCGCGATATGGGCATCGAATATACGCAGGATAGACACCAGCCTTCTTGAAAACGGCAGGAAGGTCATAGTGATAGCGGATATCAGCCCGTATGCTAAAGGCGGCAGCTATTCACTCAGCATCACTCATATCGAGGATGCCGGGCAGGGAGCTCTGATGGCAGAGTTCAACAGGATAAAGAAGCTGCTTGAAGATGAGGGCCTTTTTGATAAGAAATGGAAGAAGCCAATACCTGAGTTTCCTCTCAGGGTCGGCATCGTCACATCTGCAACAGGTGCTGCCATAGAAGATATCAAGAAGATCATCACATCAAAGAATGATCTTACAGACATACTCATATTCCCGACTCAGGTGCAGGGTGAGGGAGCTCCGGCAAGCATCATCCGCAATATCGAACTTGCCAACTCTCTTGCAGCTTCGGGTCTTCGTATCGATACCCTGATAGTAGGCAGGGGCGGCGGATCGCCTGAAGACCTGGCTGCCTTCAATGACGAGGGCGTCGCACGGGCTATATTCGCTTCGCAGATACCGGTTATCAGCGCTGTCGGACATGAATCAGACGTTTCGATCAGTGATTTTGTCGCAGACCTCAGAGCAGAGACACCAACAGCTGCTGCGGATATAGCTGTAATGAACACATACGAGCTGAGAGATGAGATCGTTTACTGCAGACAGATGCTCATGAAGGCGATGCGTCAGAAGATAGAATCTGAGCGTCTGCTCCTCTCATCGAGAACGGACCTTCTGCACTCCAACATGAGAGGAAAGATCACGGAAGCCCGCAGTGCTGTTGAAAAGGCCATGATCATGATAAGAGAAAATGATCCGCGTAATATCTTCTCCAAGGGTTATGCCGCTGTAACGGATTCTGACAGACACATACTTCCGGGTGTTGACAGCATTGAAGAA
>CAMIWY010000069.1 GCA_946402595.1 uncultured Clostridia bacterium | reverse complement strand
TCCTCATCAAATACTCCGACCATGATGTTTATCTCATCAGAGCCCTGCTGTATCGTCCTGATGTTGACGTGGTTTTCTCCAAGTGCCTTGAAGATCTTGCCCGAGACACCGGTCCTGTAAGCCATCTGTCTTCCGACAATGGCGATAAGACTGATTCCCTCGGTCAGAGAGCAATTGTCGATCATCTCGTTATCGCTGAGTTCATGCATCAGGTCATATTTCTTCACTCTGATGCTGTCGCTCGGGAATACTACCGAGAAGCTGTCTACTCCGCTAGGTATCTGCTCGACCGGAACGCCGTAGCGGGCGAACACCTCGAGCACCTGCCTCAGAAGTCCGAGCTTGTCCTCCCCGATCCTGCTCTTGTAGATGTTGATGATCGAGAAATTCCTCTTGCCGGCGATTCCTGTTATGAACCTCTCATGCTCTTCTTCCAGCTCATCATCGAAGTTCTCCCTGATGATGGTGCCCGGATCATCCGGAGCGTTGGTATTCTTTATGTTGACCGGAATGTCCTTGAGTCTGACCGGGAATACAGTGTCTTCGTGCAAAACGGAAGCTCCCATGTAGCTGAGCTCTCTCAGCTCGTCGTAAGTGACTCTCGCTATCGTCTTAGGATCAGGTACGATCCTCGGGTCTACCATCAGTATCCCGGATACGTCAGTCCAGTTCTCATAAACATCCGCATTGAGAGCTGCTGCCGCGATCGCTCCTGTGATATCTGAGCCGCCTCTCGGGAAGACTCTGACATCACCGTTCGGCATTGCACCGTAGAATCCAGGAGTTACGATCGTTCCGTAGCTGTCCTTGTACTCTCTGAGCTTTTTCTCTGTAGCTGCTGTATCGACCTTGCCTTCATAGTCGAACATGAGCCAGTCTGCAGCATCCACGAAGTGATAACCGAGATACTCTGCCATGAGTCTTGCACAGAAGTACTCTCCCCTTGATACGATGAAGTCTACCGGTGTCTTCTTGTCGATACCGGCAAAAGTATCATCTATTATCTTCTCTATCTCTGTCGTAAGTCCGAGTGTCTGTCTGATCTCGGCATATCTGTCCATTATCATGACAAGTATGCTGTCGTAGGACACTCCGTATTTCATATGAGCGTGGATCAGGTACAGAAGGTCCGTTATCTTGTTGTCATCGCTGTGCCTTTTGCCCGGTGCGCTGACCACGACCACCTGTCTTGAGCTGTCGCTGTCGACTATTCCCTTTACCTTCTGGAACTGGCTGCTGTCAGCCAGACTTGATCCGCCGAATTTAAGTACTTTCAGCATCAGCTGCCCCTCCTATTCTGCAAGCGCCGCGAAGAACATCGGCTTGCCCTTTTCTTTGCGGTGCTGTCCTATCTTATGCATCTCTGTTACGGAAACAGGTTTCGAAATGCAGTAGAAAATGCCGTCCTTCTCTTCGTATGTGTCTATCATCGGCTCGATGTGCTCGCACATTCTGTTGTGCCTGATATAGTATCTGTGAACCGCGGCATCGTTGTCAACTCTGCACTCTGCATCTGCCGGAGGGATCGGGAGCACCCTTCCGTCTCTTATGTCGAGAACATCCTGGATCACCGACTCGCCGGTAGGCATTTTGCCGGCACCCTGTCCGTAGAAGCTCAGAGTGCCGACCTTGTCTCCCACAAGTGTGATCAGGTTGTTGTTGGTCTTCACGTTGGCCTCAAGGCTTGTTGCAGGGAATGCGACCGGCTCCACATAAGCGGTGATGACGTCGCCTTCCTTCCTCGAATTCATCATCAGCTTGCAGACGCGGCCCGTTTCCTTCAGATAAGCAACGTCAGCAGCTGTGATAGTATCGATGCCGTAGCAAGGCACGTCAGCTTCCTCTATTACGGTTCCGAATGCGAGGTTCGAAGAGATCACAGTCTTTCTCAGAGTGTCTGTCCCCTCAATGTCTGCAGCCGGATTAGCCTCTGCATAGCCGAGCTCCTTGGCAGTCTGAAGCATTTCATCAAAATCAGCTCCGCTGTCATACATCGCATCGAGTATGAAATTGCAGGTACCGTTGACGATGCCTCTTACTTCCCGGATGATGTCTGTTCTTCTTGTCCTGAGAAGGCTGTACAGCCACGGGATGCCGCCTCCTGCCGCAGGAGTGAACCTCAGCTCTGCCCCGTTTTCCTTAGCAGTCTGCATCAGCTCGCCGTAGCATGCGCTGATGAGATTCTTGTTAGGTGTTACGACACTCTTGCCTGCCTTGAGGCATTCGAGCACGAACTTTCTCGGTGTATCGACACCGCCCATAGCCTCAACAACGAGTTCTATCTCAGGATCACCGGTAATTTCTGTAAGATCCTGTGTAAAACGGTCTGCTATATCCTCATAGCCCTTCCTCACTACCAGATCGAGGATCTTTACCACCTCGATGCCGCCGGCAGCCATTGCAACATCATATGCTCCGCTTCCGACTGTTCCGAATCCCATAATGGCGATCTTCATACTTTTACCTCCGAATATATTTTGTACTTTTAGAAAAGCAATCCGCTTCTTTTGTGTTTTTGCGACAGTGCGCCCCGAATATTTTTGTGAATAATCACAAACAATTTCGAAAAATTTTTTCATTTTCCGTTGACTGCGGACAAGGCTTATGGCAGTGTCCGTGATACGAAAACACTTGTCTTTGACGCAGAAATAATGTAACATAATTGCGGACAATTTTCAACAACAAGAGAGGACCGCATTATGATCAACTATATAAGCACCAGAAACCCATCCCACAAGGTAAGCTCAAGCCGCGCCATACTCAGCGGTCAGGCTCCTGACGGAGGGCTGTATATACCTGAGCATCTTGAAGACATCAGATGCGACTACCACGATATCATCAGCAGGGATTTCCGCGGAATGGCCAAAGCCGTATGGAACATCTTCTTCCCTGACTATGGTGAAGCTCTCATAGATGAGCTCGTAACAAGAAGTTATGAGGGAAAATTCTCAGCACCTGAGATAACCCCTGTAGTAAAAGTCGGCGGCAGCCACGTTCTCGAGCTGTATCACGGCCCTACCTCCGCATTCAAGGATGTAGCCCTTTCAGCTCTTCCTAACCTGCTGACTGCTGCACGCGACATGAATGATTTCACGGATGAGATCATGATCCTCACAGCAACATCAGGAGACACCGGCAGCGCTGCCCTCTGCGGATTCAGCGACGTACCGGGGACAAGGATCGTGGTCTTCTACCCGCACGGCGGAGTATCCGAGACCCAGCGTCTCCAGATGGTAACAGCGCCTGGTTCAAACACCTGCGCATGTGCTATCCGCGGCAACTTCGACGATGCTCAGACCGGAGTCAAGGCACTCTTCCGTGAGATCCCGAATCCTGTAGACGGAGTTTCGCTCTCAAGCGCCAACTCCATCAATATAGGAAGACTTGTACCGCAGGTCGTATATTACTTTGCCGCATACAGCCAGCTTCTTGCCGCAGGTGAGATCAGCGACGGAGACAAGGTGGACTACATCGTCCCTACCGGCAACTTCGGCGACATCATGGCCGGATATTTTGCTCTTAAGATGGGACTGCCTGTCGGAAGACTCGTATGCGCATCCAACCGCAATGATGTACTGACAGAGTTCCTTGAGACAGGACACTATAACAGAAAGAGACCGTTCCACAAGACCACTTCGCCTTCCATGGACATCCTGGTCTCCAGCAACCTCGAAAGACTGCTGTACTACGTTTGCGGCGCTGAGCACACAGCTGAATACATGAAAGCACTTTCAGAAAGCGGAGAGTATCAGATCACTGCTGAAGAGCTCGCTGAGATCACTTCGGTATTCGCCGGAGTCTGTGCTGATGATGATGAAGGCGCAGCAGCTATCAGGAACGTTTTCAATAAGGAACACTATCTGATGGATACTCACACCTCAATAGCATGGGCATGCATGGAGAAACTGGATGCCGGGCATATCGCTTCCGGAGCAGCTGAGCACGGTGCAGCATCCGTCGTTCTGTCGACTGCTTCCCCGTACAAGTTCTCACGTGCAGTCCTTGAAGCTCTCGGCGAGGATGTCTCGGAAAGTGACGAAGCCAACATGAACAGAGTCCATGAGGTCACAGGCGCACCTGTACCTGAAGGCCTTGCCGGGATCTTCTCGCGCGAAGTAAGGCACGGGGATGTCATCGAGATCTCTGACATGAAGGACTATGTGATCGGAAAATCAAAATAAGACCGGCAGCCGGCGGCACCTGAGTTAAACTGAGATACATATTGCATTAAACAATTGTTAACAGTTGCCCTCCTGTCCATTATTGAAAAATCTAATAATAAAGGTTATCATTACTATGCAAAGCAAATACTTGATCGTAGACAAAGCATTATTGCCTCCGTATTTCGAAAAGGTCGTCCAGGCCAGAGAACTGCTGGATGACGGACAGGCCAGAGATGTCAGCGAAGCAGTAAAAATGGTCGGAATATCACGCAGTACTTACTATAAGTACAAGGACCTGGTGAGAAACATAAGCACAGTCTCAATGGGCCGCCACGCTATCATCAGCATGATGATCAGCCACAAAGTAGGTATTCTGTCAACCGTTATCGGAGTCATCTCCGGCTACGATTACAGTGTCTGGACAATCACTCAGAATCCTCCCGTAGACGCCAAGGCCAACGTTGTTATCACGCTCGAGCTTGGTGAGGATGCCGGTGCTCTGGACGATATGATCAGAGATATCAGCAATATTCCAGGAGTATCCAAAGTACAGCTTCTGGGTATGGATTAGGAGGAGTTTTTTAATGGATTTCAAACAGATAGAAGCTTTCGTCAACGTCGTAAGATACAAGAGCTTCAGCAAAGCCGCAGATGCGACTTTCTTCACCCAGCCCACTATCAGCACGCACATCCGCAATCTTGAAAAAGAGCTCGGAGTCAAGCTTCTTGACCGCAAGAGCCGTGCTGTGGAAATGACACCTCAGGGCGCCAAATTCTACAAATACGCAGTAGAGATGATCAATGCGAGAGCCCAGGCTTTCGATGCGCTTGATAACAGCAGCGACAGAGTTGAAGGGATACTCGAGATCCAGAGTTCTTCGATTCCTGCAGTCACATTCCTTCCGGAACTGCTTGCAGGTTTCCGGACGGAACACAGCGGGATCCAGTATTATGTATCTTCTTCTGATACCCAGACTGTTATCGACAACATCACTGAACGCCGCGGCGAGATAGGCTTCATCGGAGATGAGCCAGCAGGCGGAGGGCTTGACTCACTTAAAGTCTTTACTGACAAGGTCGTTATGATAGCACCTGCCTCCTACGACATACAGGACAGGATCACTATGTCTGAGGCTGTCACCTATCCTTTTATCTGGCGCGAAACAGGCTCAGCCACACGCAAATCCTTTGAGAACGCGGCTGTTTCCATGGGCTATGACAAGGAGATATTCGAGGTAGCTGCCCTTTTCGATGACATGGATTCAGTCATCCGTGCTGTCGAGGCAGGACTCGGCGTCGCCATCATATCCGAGCAGGTCGCTTCCCATATCGGAAGCCGTACGCGCATAATAGAGATCGACGACTTTGATGAGACGCGGTCATTCTACATGATCACACTGAAGAGCAGCTCACTGTCACCTGCAGCAGAGGCTTTCGCAGAATATGTCAGGACCCATCTGCAGGTCAGATAACCCTACAGAATCAAACAGCATGGAACCATTTACGGCTCCATGCTGTTTTTTATGTTCTTTTCAGTTACAGGTCAGTATCAGTCGTGGATCTCTATTGAGAATTTTCCCTTCTTCTGCTTGAATGCCCCGATCACATCTGTCTCGCATCCTTTTTCACCGAGCTGTTCAATAAGTCTCGGGAGCTCTTTTTCCTTAACGGCTATGAGAAGTCCTCCTGAGGACTGAGGATCGTACAGACAGTCGAGTCTTGCTCTCAGCATTGCGTCACGCATAGGGTCCTTGGAGAGGAACTCCATGACTTCACTTTCTGTGTATTCCCTGTTCCTGTATGCGCCGGCAGGAATGATACCCATTGTCGCCATCTCGATGGCCTTAGGGAATACAGGCACCTTATGGCTGTACAGCTCGAGAGTGACATTACCCGCACGGGCCATCTCAGCTGCATGGCCGATCAGACCGAATCCGGTAATATCTGTACATCCGTCGACCTTCACGCCCTTCATGGCCTCCCATGCATATCTGTTCAGGAATGCCATGGTTGCCTCCATCTCGGCATTTTCTTCATCTGTCAGGAGATCCACCTTGGCTGCGGTTGTCAGGATACCTGTACCGATCTTCTTGGTTATGACCAGCAGGTCTCCCTCACATGCACTGTTGCTGAGGATATCATCAGGATGTGCAAAACCGGTCACGGACAGTCCGTACTTCGGCTCTTTGTCGTCGATGCTGTGCCCGCCGACGATCGTCGCACCTGCTTCATTGACCTTATCATTTCCGCCTTCAAGAATAGCTTTGACCACATCAAGCGGCAGCTTATTATTAGGGAATGTCAGCAGGTTCATGGCGAGCTTTGGCTCTCCGCCCATGGCATAGACATCGCTGAGCGAGTTCGCAGCGGCTATCTGTCCGAACATGTACGGATCATCAACAATAGGCGGGAAGAAATCCACCGTGTTGATGAGAGCTACATCATCAGACACCTTGTATACACAGGCATCATCGCTGCTCTCGAATCCTACCAGGATCCTCGGGTCACTGATCTTAGGCAGACCCGATAGTATATCAGACAGGACTCCCGGTCCTATTTTGGCGCCTCATCCACCGGCGCTGGTCATCTCGGTCAGGCGTATCTTCTCTCCCTGCGCCGGCATATCGGATGTATTGCAGGATGCTCCTCCGCACGAAGCATCGCTTACCGATACTTCCTCTCTTGCCGGAACATCAGAAGCAAGCCCGCTCTTAGCGAGCATTTCTGCATATGCACTGCCTTTAGGCGGCTCGATATGGCACGCAAGCTTAGCCTTCGCTTCTCTTAATTTTTCATCATCTATTTTCTTGCTCATGAGTAAATATTACCACAATATACAAGCGAGTCAATCATTCCCCGCACAACTTTCGCGGGCTCTTCCGCCCTGTTTTTCAATTGAACAACTCTTCTTTTTTACAATTTTATGTTCGGCTTTTTGACGGCTTTTCACGCTTTATCTCAAAAAATACGATTTTCACATCATCATTGTATACTGATATTCCCTGTCTGTCTG
>CAMIWY010000068.1 GCA_946402595.1 uncultured Clostridia bacterium | reverse complement strand
ATTAAAAGAATACTGGCGGGGCTTTTTGACCCGCCGGTATTTTTTTCAAAAAGATGTGTCAACAGGGACGGTCCTTTTTGACACACTCGCTGACACATTACACAGAAAAAGAAGGTGCAAAATGGATGTTCTCAAATGCAAAGCGTTCGTTTCATCTGTAGATGAGGGGAGCTTCACTGCCGCAGGTAAGGTAATGGGCTATACGCCGTCAGGCATCAGCCAGCTTGTATCCGCAATGGAGGCTGAGTTCGGTTTTTCACTGCTCACAAGAAAGAGCAACGGCGTTGTTCTCACGCGTGAGGGTGAGTCCATCTATCCTATCGCTGTGGAGTATATAGAGAAGGAAGCCGAGATATACAAGGCTGCCACTGAGCTCTCGGGCATGTACAAGGGCAATGTTATGATCGCTACATTCGCCAGCATCGCCGCTCATACACTCCCGGGCATTATCAAGGCGTTCACCGACATTCATCCGTCGATCAACATCCAGATCGAGGAGACGACCAAGAACAGAATAGAGAAGATGGTCGCTTCAGGCAAAGCGGACCTTGCATTCTGCTCGAGACTTTCCAATCAGTCGTATGAGTGGATCCCTTTCGCGGAGGACAGGATGGTGGCAGTGCTGCCTAAGGATCATCCTCTGGCAGGAGCAGACGCTTACCCTATAAAGAACTGCAAAAAGGAAGACATCATCATGCCGAGTGAAGGTGATGATGCAGATGTCAGGGAACTCTTCAAGAGGCACGGAATCGTTCCTAACATAAGGCTGACAACACTTGAGAATTATACAGCCATCAACATGGTCGAGAAGGGCCTCGGCATTGCTGTCATGAACGACGGCATCACGAGATACTGGCAGACAGACACGGTCATGCTGCCGATAGATCCGCCTTCGAAGCTGGAACTCGGGATCACTCTTCCTGATCTTGAGAGCGCGGCACCTGCAGTCAAGGAGTTCGTGACATTCGCTGCAGAGCGCCTGCACACACACATTTAGAAAACAAAGTGTCGCATGCGAAGCGACCTTCATAACCTCCGGTTTTGCTATTCTGTGACTGTAAAGAAAAGAAGTCGCGCAGGAGACACACAGAAGTCTCCTGCAGGGATAACAGAACAGGAGGTATTTATTATGAAAAAAGGACTTACAGAACTCGTCATGATAATCGACAGAAGCGGATCGATGGCAGGCCTTGAGAGCGATACCATCGGCGGATTCAACAGCATGATCGAAAAGCAGAAGAAGGAAGACGGTGAGGCATACGTCTCGGTAGTTCTCTTCGATGACCGCAGTGATGTCATTTACGACAGGGTGCCGGTCGAAAAGGTGGAACCGATGACAGACAGGCAGTACTATGTGCGCGGCTGCACGGCTCTCCTCGATGCAGTGGGCGGTGCTATCCATCACATCGGCAATGTCCACAAATATGCAAGGGAGGAGGACGTGCCTGAAAAGACCATCTTCGTCATAACGACCGACGGAATGGAGAACGCGAGCCGCATGTATGACTACGACAGAGTGCGCCGCATGATCGAGAGGCAGAAGGAAGTATACAACTGGGAGTTCATCTTCCTCGGAGCCAACATCGACGCAGCGGCAGAGGCGGCAAAGATCGGCATCCATTCATCCCGCGCAGCAAGGTACAATAGCGACGGTGTGGGCACGGCGCTGAACTACTCGGTAGTATCCGAGACTGTATCTGCACTCAGGATGTGCGACACCATGGAAATGGATGCGGTGTTTGAGGAGAAGGACGCACTCGGAGCGATCAGGAAGGACTATAAGAAAAGAGGCAGACGCAGATAATCCGGCGGCAGGATGTGCAGGATGTGCAGATAACGAGTGCCGGATCCAGGCTGTCAAAATGCACCGGATCGAAAAGCGGTCCGGTGCTTATATTCTGCGGACCCGTGGTATACTGATAAAGAAGACAGAAAGGAGGGCAGAGCATGCCGCTTTCAATAATAAGAAATGACATTACGAGAGTTAAAGCTGATGCGATCGTCAACACGGCGAATCCTGATGTGGCGGTCGGCGAGGGAACTGACTATGCTGTCTATAAGGCGGCGGGTCTCGACAAGCTGCTTGCAGAGCGGGCTAAGATCGGTACGATGAGACCCGGCCAGGCAGCAGTGACGCCTGCTTTTGCCCTCGATGCAAAATACATAATCCACACGGTCGGTCCGGCATGGCGGGGCGGGACATACGGTGAGCGCGAAACAGTCGCTGAATGCTACAGGAACTGCCTGGAAAAGGCTGCGTATCTTGAGTGCGGTTCCGTCGCTTTTCCTCTGCTGTCCACCGGGACATACGGATTCCCGAAGGATGAAGCCCTGGATATAGCCATAAACGAGATATCCCGGTTCCTTGACGATCATGAGATGGATGTCACCCTTGTCGTGTATGACAGAGAGTCTTTCGCACTGTCATCGGAGCTGTTCGAGGATGTCAGGTCGTATATAAGCGATGCGGAGGCAATAAGGAGCATGCCGTTTGCTGCACCCGGTGAGCCGCTGGATGCGTCCTTCTATACCGAAGAGGAGGAGATGCTGCTGGCATCGGAAGCGCGTGGCGTCGCACCGAAGCGAAGCAGGAGGGTACTCGGGAGCCTGCGCAGACCGGGAAGAAGAGAGAATAAAGATGAGCTGTCAGACGCAATTGATGGGGCTGCCGGAAACAAGACGCTTGAGGAGCTCATCAGGAGCAAGGACGAATCCTTCCAGCAGAAGCTCCTGCATCTCATTGATGCGAGCGGGATGACTGATCCGGAGGTATATAAGAAGGCCAACATTGACAGGAAACTGTTCTCCAAGATCAGGAGCAATGAGCAGTACAAACCGACCAAGAAGACCGCGGTAGCCTTTGCCTTTGCCCTTGGTCTCAACCTTGACCAGACGGCGGATCTTCTCAGGAGTGCAGGGATGTCTCTTTCGCAGAGCAGCACTTTTGACATTATCATCCAGTACTGCCTTGAGCGCGGCATAACCAATATCCACGAAGTCAACTGCATACTGTTCGAATTCGATCAGATGCTGCTGGGAGCATAAGAAAACCCCTTTTGCCAGACTTGTCAAAGCCCGGTGAAAGGGGGCATTTTCATATAGGATAGCTGAAGATCACTTTGAGGAAAGCTTCTTGACTTTGCTCTTCTTCTCCTCTTCTTCGTACTGAAGTGTCTTGTATGCTCTTCTGAGTTTCATGCGGTCGCTGAACTTGTCAGGTATCCACTTGCAGGTGCGGCGGCTTCTTTTATATATGAAATCTTCGAATTCTGAAGCATCGCCGATGGTGAAGCGGGACTTCGGGAGAACGAGGAGATCCTTGTTCCGTATACCCATGTAGTAGAAGTTGTCGTCATAGAAGAACGAGGTGATGTCCTTGTACTTGGTGATGGCGTTGAATACCTCGCCATCCATGTAGAAAGTGGCGTCTGACTGGGTGAAGTCATAGGTGAACTCGGTTCCTCTCTTGTATGCCTCGTCCTTGCTCTTGGTCATAGCCAGCGAGATGTACTGGCGGAAGAGACCGAGGAGAATGAGCAGAGCGCCCACAACAAGGCACGCTATTTTGAGCCACATGGCTTTGGCGATGATCGCCGGTGCAGCTACCAGCAGACCTATGAAGATGAGCCGGCCTGTGACTCCCGGATGGAGCACGCGGTAGGTGAAAGTGATGTATGCCTTGATGACATCGGAATCACGTTTTGTCTTCACCTGATAGAGAACTTCCTTCTGCTTGCCTTCCTGAACAGGCTGCTGCTCCATGGCAGCGCGCTTACTAATTTCCTTGTTGGTCCTGGCCTCCTGCTGGGCTTTTTTCTTTGCCTCGGCATTGGCCCGTCTTCCGGCGTTTTTTGCCATTATCAGTACCTCTGTTTCCTTTGCTTATCTACACCTGAAAGTATAATAGCTGGCCGTGAATTTGTAAATAATTCCCCGTATGTCATGCGGGAGAAATCCCCTGAAAGCGTTGACTAAAACGTTTTAGTGGAATATAATGTCGTAAAGTTATATTCATCTAACTTAATTAACAAAAGTTAACTTTGCTGTGCGGATCTGCCAAATCCCGGATCTGCCGGCGGACAGGAAAAATAAAACGGAGAGAAACATGAGTAATGACAAAGATTTTCTGATCATAAGCGATCTGAAGAAGGGATTTGGAGAGGGTGAAACAAGGCAGGAAGTCCTGCAGGGAATCAACTTTAAGGCGGCAAAGGGAGAGATGTGCGTCCTGCTCGGACCTTCGGGGTCGGGCAAATCGACGCTTCTGAACATCATCGGCGGCATCGACAGCTGCGACAGCGGCACAATATCGATAGGCGGAGACACTCTTACCGCAATGAATGAAGAAGCTCTGACACAGTACAGGAGGAAGCACCTCGGATATGTCTTCCAGCTGTACAATCTGATACCTAACCTCAACGTCAAGGAGAATATCGAAGTAGGGGCATTCCTTTCAGACAAGCCGCTGGACATAGACGAGCTTCTGAACGTGCTGGGGCTGTATGAGCACAGGCACAAGCTGCCTAATCAACTGTCCGGAGGACAGCAGCAGAGGGTGTCCATCGGGCGTGCGATCATCAAGAACCCGGATATACTGCTCTGCGATGAGCCGACCGGAGCGCTGGATTACAAAACTTCCAAGGAGATACTCTCTCTCATAGAGGACGTGAACAGGAAGTACGGAAGCACGGTCATCATGGTCACACACAACGAGGCTATCAGGGGTATGTCCGATCATGTCATAAGACTGAGAGACGGAGTCGTAAGGCACGATGACTACAACACTCATAAGATATCTGCCGCAGAGCTCGACTGGTAGGACCGGAGGCAGTACTTATGGAAAAGAAAACACGCAATCCGCTTGGGATAAGAGTCCTGAGGGAACTGAGGGGTGAGTGGAAAAAATACGCAGTCATATTCATCTTCCTGACGCTGATGATAGGATTCGTTTCGGGAATGTATGTAGCCAACAACTCCATGCTCATCGCGACTGAAAGGGTCAAGACCGAAGAGCTGCGCGAAGACGGGCATTTTGTGCTTAAGGAGAAAGCGGATAAGGACCTTATAGAAGACATAGAGACCGGCGATAAGGTCGATGTCAGAGCGTACTATGTATGGGACTCATACGGAGACATTACCGAAGAGGAGTACCGCGAGGCTTTCAGGTCCGGAAACTATAAGGAAAAACTGCAGGAACTGTATGACGAGGCCGACCGCAGGGCGGCAGAGGACTATGAAAATGCAGTAGGGGACTATGATCTTGATGATCCGTATTTCAGGCCTGTTCCGGTCAAAGTGTTCGAGAACTTCAACAAGGAGGCAGATGAGGACATAGATGGCGACGGGACCCGTGACTCGGGCATAAGGGTGTATATAAACCGTGACGATATTGACCTGTACTGCATCATGGACGGAAGACCTGCAGAGAAGGCTGATGAGATCATGATCGACCGCATGCATGCGGACAACAGAGGAATAAAGACAGGCGACACGATCAGTGTGAATGGCGAGAAATTCACTGTATCCGGACTTGCGGCGTTCTCAAACTATGCTACCCTGCACGAGAAGAATACGGACATGATGTTCGACGCTCTGACCTTCGACGTGGCCATGACCACTGAAGAGGGATGGGACCGGATCAATGCTGAGACAAGGTATGAATATGCGTGGCTGTACAGGAACAGCCCGGCCGGTGTGAAGGAAGAGAAGAAACAGTCAGACAACTTCCTCAAGGCTCTCATAACCCAGGCTGCTTTTGCAGACAATGAGATAGAAGATTACGTGCCGGAATATGCCAACCAGGCGATACAGTTTGCGCCGGAGGACTTCGGCAGCGATAAGGCGATGGGCGGCGTTCTTCTGAACGTCCTGATCATCGTACTGGCGTTCATCTTTGCGATAACTGAAAGCAATACCATAGCCAGGGAAGCTCCTGTGATCGGAACTCTCAGAGCTTCCGGATACACGAGAAGAGAACTCACAGTCAATTACATGACGGCGCCGCTGATCGTCACGATCGCAGGTGCGGTCATGGGCAACATCCTCGGCTATTCTTACTTCAAGAATGTAGTCGTTGCGATGTACTACAACAGCTACAGCCTGCCGGAGTATGAGACTGTGTGGACCCCGGATGCTTTCGTAAAGACGACGGTGATCCCGGTCATCCTGATGCTCATGATCAACTTTATAATAATAAGAAGAAAAATGAGATTCTCACCGCTGAAGTTCCTCAGGGGCGATCTGAAGAACTCGCGGAGACGGAAAGCTGTCAGACTCCCGGACTTCAGCTTTATCAGCAGGTTCAGGCTGAGGATATTCCTGCAGAACCTGCCGGGTTATCTGATGCTCTTCATCGGCATCGGGTTCGTTATGATCATGCTGGCGATGGCTGTAGGGATGCCGAACACACTCAGCTATTATCAGGCGCACGCCGGTGAGATGATGCTGGCAGACCATCAGGTCATACTTACCTCGGACCATGATGAGGACGGGAACGCCATCACCACATCGAATCCGGATGCTGTGAAGTTCAGCATGGAGGAGCTGCTTCTGGTCATAGATGACAGCGAGGAGTCGGCAAATACCTACGGCATGGAGCCGGGCAACCGCTATGCGGATATCCCTGCAGATCTTAAGGACGGTGAAGTCGTCATCTCGTCCGCTCTCAGCGGAAAGTTCCGCATAAAGCCGGGTGACGGTATCCACATGAAGGACAAGTACGGATATGACTCGTACGACTTCACGGTTGCGGACATCATAGATTTTGACGGCGGCATCGCAGTCTTCATGGATAATGACACCTTCAACAGGGTATTCGAAAGAGATGAGGGCAGCTATGACGGATTCTTCTCTGACTCAGAGATCACTGATATAGATGAAGATTTCATAGCAGCTGAAGTGACGAGCGAAGACATTCTCAAGATGGCTGCGCAGCTCGATCACTCGATGGGCGCATACATGCGGTACTTCCAGTACCTGTGCATCATCCTCTCGGCTGTGCTGATATTCCTTCTGACCAAGGTCATTGTCGAGAGGAACGAAAAGTCTATATCCATGGTCAAGATACTCGGTTACACCAACAGGGAAGTTGCATCCCTTTACCTTGTGACGACAACGCTGGTGGTTATCATATCTGAGGTGATCACGGCATTCATATCACGGGCCGTAATGGCTGAG
>CAMIWY010000067.1 GCA_946402595.1 uncultured Clostridia bacterium | reverse complement strand
TGAACTGACCCCCAAAAGTTAGACCAAGAATTTAACTGGAGGAGGTCAGTTTTAATATGGCAAAATACAGTTTTGAATTTAAACGTATGGTGGTCATGGAATATATAACAGGGAAAGGTGGATATGAATATCTCGCAAAAAAGCATGGCATCCAATCAAGTACTAGCATTGAGGACTGGGTTTCAAGGTATAATAATTATGGTGAAGATGGTCTGCGAAGAAGCAGACAGCAACAGGTTTATACTTTTGAGTTCAAGCTTAGTGTTGTAGAGCTATATCTATCAAGTGAACTCTCTTACACTGAACTTGCTGCTAGGGTCGGAATTACAGATCGGGGACGAATAGTTCAGTGGGTAAATGCCTATCGAGCAGCTGGCCCTGACGCCCTAAGACCTAAAAAGAAAGGTCGAAAACGAACCATGGACGAAAAGGAAATCATTCACAAAATCGAAGAAGGCGATTCTATTGAACAAAAGGAACTTCTCAAACAATTGCAAGAGGAGAATCTAAAGCTACGAATAGAGAACGCATTTTTAAAAGAAGCGAGGAGGCTGCGTTTAGAGGAAGAAACTCTTCTGAACGAATTGCGAGAATCGTCCACAGCCTCCGAGGAGAATTCAAATTAAAGGACATTCTCGCGGTGGTAGGTTTTCCTAAAGCCACATATATGTATTGGCAAAAGCGCTTTGATCGTGAAGACCCTGATGCTGACCTGCTTCGGAAGATCCGAAATATCCGAGAAGAACATAAAGATTATGGCTATCGAAGGCTATGGGGTGAGCTCCGGAAGCAAGGCATAGAAGTCAACAAGAAGCGAGTCCATCGAATAGTTCAGAAATATGGGCTTCAGGTCACTTCATACACTAGGAAGAGCCGCCGATTCAGCACATACAAGGGTGTTGTGGGAAGAATCGCTCCTAACAGAGTAAATAGGAGATTCAATACATGCATCCCGCATCAGAAGATCACTACCGACACGACTGAGTTCAAGTACTATGAGCCTGATGAGAAAGGCAGAGTCACAATCAAAAAGCTATACCTTGATCCATTCCTGGATCTGTGGAATCTCGAGGTATTAAGCTATGGAGTCTCCGAGAGACCTTCTGCGAACAGCATAATGACTGCACTCAATGAAGCCATCAATGTCACCAGTGACTGCAAATACAGACGGACCTTCCATTCTGATCGCGGATGGGCATACCAGATGGGCGTTTACAGGCAAGCACTTAAGAGCAATCGGATCTTTCAGAGTATGTCCCGTAAAGGCAATTGCTATGACAATTCTCCCATAGAAAACTTCTTTGGAATCATGAAGCAGGAGATGTACTATGGCCAGGTATACAATAGCTTCGATGAACTCAAAGATGCGATAGATAAATACATAAGTTATTACAACCAGAATCGCAGTAAGGCATCTCTCGGATACCGCAGCCCAGCTGAGTACCGTGAAGAGCTGTTAACTGCATAGAAAAACTCCAGCGATTTCTCGCTGGAGCAAAAGTCTAACTTTTGGGGGTCACCTCACGCCGTAATGGTGAACTCCGTTTCTGGTTGGCTCGTAATATGAGCATGCTGCCATTCGCAGCGAGCGATTAACGCTTGCTGAACTGGGATGCTCTTCTAGCTTTCTTGAGACCTGGTTTCTTTCTTTCCTTCATTCTTGGGTCTCTTGTCAGGAAGCCAGCTGCCTTGAGCATTGGTCTGTAAGCCTCAGCGTCTACTTCGCACAGTGCTCTTGCGATACCGTGTCTGAGTGCGCCTGCCTGACCTGTGAAGCCGCCGCCGTTAACTGTAGCGATAACGTCGAAGCTGCCCATGGTTCCTGTCAGCTCGAGAGGTCTCTTAACTTCGTTCTTAACGATATCCTTCTCGCCGAAGTAAGTGTCGATGTCTCTCTTGTTGATGATGATATTTCCAGCACCCGGGAGAAGTCTTACTCTGGCTACGGATGACTTTCTTCTGCCTGTTGCCTGATACATAGTCTTTGCCATTTCTTATTCCTCCTTTCCTAGAAATTCCATTCTTCCGGCTTCTGAGCTGTGTGTGGGTGCTCAGGGCCTGCATAAACCTTCAGCTTCTTGAACATCTGACGTCCGAGTCTGCCCTTAGGCATCATGCCCTTTACAGCGTGCATGATGATCTCTTCAGGCTTCTTAGCTCTCATCTCTCCGAGTGTGGTCTCCTTGAGTCCGCCCGGATAACCGCTGTGTCTCTTGTAAACCTTGTCAGATTCCTTCTTGCCTGTTACAGCTACCTTCTCAGCGTTGATAACGATGACGTAGTCACCGGTATCGATGTGAGGTGTGTAAGTCGGCTTCTTCTTTCCTCTCAGGATCATAGCTGCTTCAACTGCGAGCTTTCCGAGAGTCTTGCCTTCTGCATCGATAACGTACCACTTGCGGTCGATATCTGATGGCTTAGCGATGTAAGACTTCATTCTTTTGTCCTTTCTACCTACTCAGTTCCGTGGGCAGATTCTGTGATCTGCACTTCGAACCCTTTTTCGGTCCGCCTACTCGGTACTTCGTACTTTTTCGGCATTACTAGTAATAAATTATTAGTGCCTCAGCTGCCGGCCTCCGGGGCCTGCTTTGGCTTTGCTACTGTCTGCACATAGTGACGACAGCCTAATCAGTATATTATCGCAGGCGGTTCAAGTCAAGCGAAAAGTTGATTTTTCGCGCTTTTCTTCGCTTTGTAAAACATTATTCGGGCGGCCGCAAATCTTTCGGAGCGGTCCGGCTTGATTTAGGACGCACGGGATTATAGAATAGCATCGTTCGTTTTGCCTGATGATGCAAAATGCAGAGTCAGGCAGTAATTGTCCGGACAACCGGAGGCAGATAATGAGTAACAGGACCAAAGGCAGTCTCGCCCTGCTTCTCACAGCTGCTATGTGGGGATCAGGGTTCATATCCCAGAAGCTCGGCAACGAGGTGATGCCGCCGATGACATTCAACGCAGTGAGACAGCTCCTTGCAGCCATGCTTCTGACTCCGTTCATGATCCGCTCGCTGAAGAAGAGCGGATACCTTTCGCGCGCCGTGAACTCAGCATCGCAGATCGAACACAGAAAGAAGAAACTTCTCATGGCCTGCCTTGTCTGCGGATTGTTTCTGCTCATAGGAACTGAGGCCCAGCAGATCGGTCTTCTCACTGTAAGCGCAGGCAAGTCGGGATTCATCTCGGCCCTTTATATAGTAATGGTGCCTTTCTTCAGCGTTCTGCTTGGGGAGAAGGTAAGAAAGAAGTCCGTGGTATGCGTGATTGCGGCTATGGCAGGCTTTGCAGTAATGAGCCTTCACGGAGGCCTCAGTGGTGCAACGCCGGGTGACTGGTGGACACTCGTAAGTGCAGCGGCTTTCGCAGCGCAGATCGTAATGGTCAATGAATACGTGGATAAGGATAACGCCCTGGCGATCTCATGCCTTCAGTTCTGGTTCTGCGGGATAGTAGGCATGGTCATAGCCCTGATCATGGAAGGCTGGCAGCTCCCGGGGGTCTTTGCCGGGATCCCGATTCTTATCTATCAGACACTGGGCCCGACAGCGACCGGATACACCATGCAGACCATCGGCCAGAAGTATACAGACTCATCGACTGCGGCGCTGATCATGAGCCTGGAGGCCGTTCTTGCAGCCGTCTTCGGCGCGGTATTCCTCGGAGAAATGATGAGCGCCCGCGAGATGGCAGGAGCCGCAATAATCCTTGCCGCGACTGTGATAGGGCAGAGAGAATAAAAATGGCGCAGGATACAGGGAATAACCTGATCCTGCGCCTGATTTTTTAGCCAAATGCGCGACTAAGCATACTGCCCTAGTATCTCACGTGCCACGAAGACTCCGCTTGCCGATGCGTGTGAGAGCGAGTGTGTGACTCCGCTGCCGTCACCGATCATGTAGAGGCCTTTGTGCTCTGTCTCGAGATGCTCATCCAGCTTGACTTCCATGTTGTAGAACTTGACCTCGACTCCGTAGAGCAGGGTATCATCGTTGGCTGTTCCCGGTGCGATCTTATCAAGAGCGTAAATCATCTCGATTATGTCATCGAGGATCCTCTTAGGCAGCACCAGACTCAGGTCGCCCGGCTCAGCCTTGAGTGTCGGGATGACAAAGCTGTCAGACAGCCTCTTGTGGTTGGTCCTGCGGCCTCTTATGAGGTCACCGAATCTCTGAACGATAACGCCGCCGCCCAGCATGTTGGAGAGCCTTGCGATGCTCTCGCCGTAACCGTTGCTGTCCTTGAACGGCACAGAGAAATGCTTGGATACCAGCAGTGCAAAATTCGTGTTGCCTGTCTGGCGTTCCGGATCTTCGTAACTGTGACCATTGACCGTAACGATCCCGTTGGTGTTCTCGTTTACGACACTTCCGCGCGGGTTCATGCAGAACGTGCGGACCTTGTCTTCGAACGTCTCAGTCCTGTAGACAATTTTGCTCTCGTACAGCTCGTCCGTGAGGTGCGCGAAAAGCTCCGCCGGCAGCTCAACACGGACTCCGATGTCGACTCGGTTGGACTCTGTCGGGATCTGAAGCTCTTTGCATATCTGCTCCATCCACTTGCTGCCGCTTCTGCCGACCGACACGATGCAGCGGCTGCAGGTATACTCCCCGTCATCAGTGATGACTTTGTAGTATTCAGGGGATCCATCCGTCCCGGCGGATGCTTCATCCTGCAGTATTTCAACGTGCCTGACCGGTGTGTCGAAGAAGAAATCGGCCTTGTCCTTAAGCTGGCTGTACAGATTCTCGAGGACGACATAGTTCTTGTCCGTGCCGAGGTGTCTTACCGAAGCATCGAGGAGCTGCAGCTTGTTCTGCGAGCAGATGGTCTTGAACCTGGTGTTGGCTGTCGTGTACAGCTTAGTGCCCGCACCGCCGTTTGCCATGTTGATATCGTCTACATAGTGCATCAGACTGAGAGCCTCTTCCTTACCGATGTATTCATACAGCGTACCGCCGAAATCATTGGTGATGTTGTACTTTCCGTCAGAAAAAGCACCTGCACCTCCGAATCCGCTCATGATCGAGCAGCTCTTGCAGCCGATGCAGCTTTTCACCTTGACACCATCGATAGGGCATTTCCTCTTGCTCAGCTCATGGCCGGATTCGAAAACTCCGATCCTGAGGCTGCTGTTATTCTTAACCAGCTCGTAAGCGGCATATATACCACCAGGGCCGGCGCCTATTATTATCACATCATAATCCATATTTTTCACCCTTCCTTATACCCGGTTCTTTTCCTATTATAATACGCCAGACTCATTATATCTATAAATGCAATGCCATCTGACGGGCCGAAACCATATATGCATGCTAGCGGATGAGGATCGAAAAGCGTATAATATCTGTGTTTGGCAGATGGTGCCGGCTGACCTGTGAGAACCGCTGCAGGCATCCGGCCTGACGCAAGGGGGTAGAGATATGATCAAAACAGCTGTAATCGCGGGTACTCCCGTAGATACCCGGATGGGAGTCGAGTATCTGGAGAAGAGAAGTGCGGAATACTGTACGCCTGTTGTCATGCCGCTGTACATGCCGGCTGCAGAGGACTGCGATGCCCAGGTGAGATTCCAGTACTCAGACTATGAGACAAAGCGCAGACATCTTGATGAGATATTCGACGCTGCAATCAAAGACGGGGTAGAGGACTTCTTCATCTACTGCAATTCGCTGTCCGGAGCTTTCGACTTCGACACTTATGCAGAGGAAAAAGGTGTAAAGGTATATACTCCGCTGCAGGTGTACAGGAGGCTCGGTCAGAAATACGGAAGAGTAGGGCTGATCGCAGCTCACAATCTGTCCGCATATAAAATAGAAGAAACTTTGCTCGAAGCCAATCCGGACATGTACGTGATCGGATCCGGGAATATGGCGATAGTAAGTTCCATCGAGCACGGACTGCCGCCTGAAGAGATTGTGGAGAAGTGCGGTGTAAAGCACATGGTAAAGTACATGGAGACATGCGGCTGCGAAGCGCTCATACTCGGCTGCACACATTTCCCGTATCTGAGACATGAACTGGATAAGTTCTGCAGCATTCCGGTCATCGATCCGGCAGATGAGATGTTCACAGCCATGACAGGGCTCAGATAGTTAATAGATCGGCATCATATGAAAGCCAGCGGAGCCAGAAGGAGAAGGCTGAAATGTGAATGCAGTGCCGGTAAAAATAGCAAGAGAAGGAGATATCTAAAGTGAAAAAGTTAATCAAAATCACAGGCGTTATTATGCTGATGATGGTAATGGTGCTGACTATGGCAGGCTGCGGAGGAAGCTCTGAAGAAGCTCCGGCTGAGGAGCCTGCAGAGACTGAACAGACAGAAGAGCAGGCAGAAGAACCTGCTGCAGAGCCTATCGGCATCCATCATGCAGAGATTGTTATAAAGGATTTCGGAACTGTCAAGGTAGAACTCGACGGAGACAAGGCGCCGATCACCGTTCAGAATTTCATGGACCTGGCCACTGAGGGATTCTATGACGGTCTTACTTTCCACAGAATCATGGAAGGCTTCATGATCCAGGGCGGCGACCCGAACGGAGACGGAACCGGCGGATCTGACAAGAATATCAAGGGCGAGTTCGCAGCAAACGGAGTGAACAATGACATTTCCCACAAGAAGGGAGTCATCTCAATGGCAAGAGCTCAGGACCCTGACAGCGCAAGTTCGCAGTTCTTCATCGTACAGGAGGACTCTGAATTCCTCGACGGACAGTATGCCGCTTTCGGACATGTAACAGAGGGAATGGAATTCGTGGACATCATAGCCAAGGAAGCTAAGCCTGTCGACGATAACGGAACTATCCCTAAGGAAGAGCAGCCTGTTATCGAGACCATCAGGATCATAGACTGATGGTCTGACAGAACACTTAGATTATCCAGAGCACCCGGGCAGCAGGCATCTGCAGCCCGGGTGCTTTTTATGTCATTTACATCAAAAATGAATAAATATGCAATACCTGTAATAGAAGGATGCCGTTGACCGGCCTCAGCGCAAAACACTCAACATGCTGTAAAATAAGGGGTGCGCGGTCATGTATTTATATATATACAAAAAGATGTATTGACATGCACTTTATGAATATTTATAATAACCACATTATGAAAATACGGTATAAATATTCACAAAAATGAATATTAACAACAAGAACAGAACAGAAAACAAGAAAATCAATCAAGGGGCTTAAGAAATGGACAAGAAGGACATCAAGAAAGTAGTACTCGCGTATTCAGGAGGTCTCGACACTTCCATCATCATTCCAT
>CAMIWY010000066.1 GCA_946402595.1 uncultured Clostridia bacterium | reverse complement strand
GAGCCTTATCCGAAGGGCGGAAAGATCGGTCTGTTCGGAGGTGCTGGCGTAGGTAAGACTGTACTTATCCAGGAGCTCATACACAACGTTGCCATGGAGCACGGCGGATATTCCATATTCACCGGCGTAGGCGAACGTTCCAGAGAGGGTAATGACCTGTGGAATGAGATGAACGAAGCAGGCGTAATGGACAAAACGGCTCTTGTATTCGGCCAGATGAATGAGGCTCCGGGCGTGCGTATGAGAGTAGGCCTCAGCGGACTTACGATGGCGGAGTACTTCCGTGATCAGGAGAACAAGGACGTTCTTCTCTTTATCGATAACATTTTCAGATTCGTTCAGGCCGGTTCAGAGGTATCCACACTGCTTGGACGTATGCCGTCAGCTGTAGGATATCAGCCGACACTGGCATCTGAGATGGGAGCACTTCAGGAACGTATCACATCGACCAAGGCAGGATCTATCACATCTGTACAGGCTGTATACGTACCTGCTGACGACCTGACAGACCCGGCTCCGGCAACAACATTCGCCCACCTGGATGCGACTACCGTTCTTTCGCGTAAGATCGCAGAACAGGGACTGTATCCGGCTGTCGACCCGCTCAATTCAACATCGCGTATCCTCGAAGCCGATGTAGTCGGCGAAGAGCACTATGAAGTTGCACGTAAGGTACAGGAGATACTGCAGAAATACGCAGAGCTCCAGGATATCATCGCCATCCTCGGTATGGACGAGCTGTCTGAAGAGGACAAGGCGACAGTATACAGAGCAAGAAAGATCCAGAGATTCCTCTCGCAGCCTACACATGTAGCTGAGAAGTTCACGGGAATGCCGGGAGTCTATGTTCCGGTAAGCGAGACCGTAAAGGGCTTCAGGGCTATCGTGGAAGGCGAGATGGATGAGTATCCTGAGGCGGCATTCTTCAATGTAGGAACGATTGAGGATGTCATAGCCAAAGCGGAGAAAATGAAGAATGAGTAGTAAAGCTTTTAAACTGCAGATAATGGCGAGCGACCATATGGTATTTGACGGGGAGGCTCAGTCAGTATCGCTGCCGACGACAGAAGGCAGTATCGGTATTCTGGCTGACCACTCAAATGTTATCATGGCTGTGATCCCGGGAATGCTTGAATATACGGCTGAAGGCGGGAAGCAGCAGGTGGTCGTGTCGTCAGGGCTTCTCAAGGTGGAGAACGGGGAGTGCATGATCCTTGTGGATGCCGCCGAGAAGCCTGAGGACATAGATGAAGCCCGCGCGAGACGGGCTGAAGAGAAGGCCAGACAGGCACTCAAGAGAGCCAACAGCAACAGAGACCATGCGATGGTCGAGGCGGAACTGTCCAGAGCGCTGAGCCGTATCAAGGCATCAAAGTCGAGGCACACACTGTGACCTCAGATTATAGGATCCGGTTTTGCATAATACGGCAGGACCGGATTTTTCAGTGGACCTTTTGCCTGCAGGTGTACCGGGGATTATTGCAGGACAGAGGCAAAAGCAATATAATAGTGGACAACAGCGTAATGAGCCGCGGGAGATTCAGAGGCAAAATTATCTGACCGCGCGGTAAGAAGAAACGTAAGAGGAGAAAGTTGTAATGAAAGAGAACGTTATTTTCTGTTACTCAGGAACAGGAAACTGCCTGGATATGGCAAAAAACATAGCTAAGGAGCTCGGCGATACCGATATCATCATGATGAGAAAGTATCCGGCTGTTACTGACGTAAGGGAAGCGAAGAGAGTAGGATTCGTGGTTCCGTGCTACGGCGGCGGACTCCCGGGTCACGTTGAGAGATATATCCACGATATCAAGGTAAGCCCGGACGCATATACTTTTGCCATCGGACAGTGCGCAGCATATCTGGGCGAAGGCCTCAGCAAGATCAACGAGATCATCCCGCTGAAGTACTGGGCCAAGGTAAGCCATCAGTGCACATGCATCTGGCTCTTCCCGCACGACCTGATGCTGCCTAAGATGGGAGCTAAGGAAGCTCAGGCAAGATCTGAATATCTGACAGGCAAGATCGTACAGGACATCAAGGCCGGCAAGGTCACCACCAAGAAGCTGTCCAAAGCGGTTCTTAACAAGGCTGAACATGCTGCATGGCCTCAGATCGCCAGAAAGAAAGGACAGACCCTCAGGGCAAATGACAACTGCATCAAGTGCGGGACCTGCGCGAAGGTATGCCCGATGGGCAATATCAAGTACACCGGAGATGCGGTAGTATTCGGCGACAAGTGCATATCATGCTGCGCATGCGTACAGTACTGCCCTAAGGAAGCCATCAACTTCGGAAACATCACGAAGAAGAGAGAACGCTATCACAACGCAAACGTTACTGTTGAAGAGCTGACGAAGGATATCATTTCCTTCTAGGGAGAAAAGGATGAAGAGAGTAATAACATACGGAACATATGACCTGCTCCACTACGGGCACATCAATCTGCTCAAGAGAGCCAAGGCGCTCGGCGACTATCTTATCGTTGCCATTTCGACTGATGAGTTCAACTGGGACGAAAAGCGCAAGAAGTGCTATTTTTCCTATGAGCAGCGCAAGGCGCTTGTAGAGTCGATCAGATATGTCGACCTGGTAATTCCGGAGGAGAGCTGGGATCAGAAGAGGACTGACATGCACGAGTATCACATCGATACCTTCGTTATCGGTGATGACTGGGAAGGCAAATTCGATTTCCTCAAGGATGAAGGCGTAGAGGTCGTATATCTTCCGAGAACACCTGAGATCAGCAGCAGTCAGATCAAGAAGGATCTGTATGACGCCAATGCGGTGGACGGGGAGTCCAAGACATCGCATGACGAGATCAACACGGATCCGGGAAAGGGAAAGAGGTAAACTGAATGAATAATGAATTAGCTGCTCAGGTGAGCAGAATGGATGCAGTACTTGACAAGCTCGTCGAGCTCTGCATAACGGCAGGGGTCAAGATCCTTATAGCGATCCTGATCTACATAATCGGAAAGTTCATCATCGGCAAGCTCATGAAGATGGTCGATAAGATGCACTCCGTAAGCAAGCTGGATGACACTGCCAAGAGCTATATAAGGAATATCATCAAAGCTGTGCTGTATGTGGTGCTGGTAGTTGCCATCATCAGCGAGCTCGGCGTTCCGATGGCATCCGTCATCACGGTGCTGGCATCAGCAGGTGTTGCTGTAGGCATGGCTCTGCAGGGCTCACTGGCCAACCTTGCAGGAGGCATCATGCTCCTTGTGTTCAGACCTTTCAACGTAGGCGACTTTATCATTGCCGGCGGAGAGGAAGGCGTGGTCAAGAGCATTTCCACTTTCTACACCGTTATCAATACTGTAGATAACAAGGAAGTATCCATACCTAACGGAACACTGATGAATTCCAATATCTCCAACTGCAGTTCGGAAGAGCTCAGAAGAGTCGATCTGGCATTCAATGTTGCCGGTTCCGAGCCTGTTCAGAAGGTGCGTTCCACCATCATGGGCGTTATCGTAGATACCGACAAGGCAATGGCAGATCCTGCACCGCAGGTAGAGCCTCTTGAAGGGATCCCTGGCGGCCTTGCATACACAGTACGTGTATGGTGCAAATCATCCGATTACTGGGATGTATACTTCGAACTCATGAGAGAGATCCCGACAGCACTCGGCGCTGCAGAGATCTCCGGACCATCGACACCGGTCAAAGTCGGATAATGAATAAAAAAAGACTGAAAAAATCACTGTATACAGCAGCCCAGTGGACCTGGGGCCTTCCGCAGACACTTGCCGGAGCAGGACTGTACCTCAGGCACAGAAAGGACCCGCATTTCGACTACAACGGGGCGAAGGTCACAGCCTGGGACAGGGACAGCGGAGTCTCTCTCGGCAAGTTCATTTTCGTACCTGCAGAGAGACACCGTCAGAACAGAAAGGCCGGTGACGCAGCAAAACAGGCTCGTCCTGAAGAACCTGTGAAGGTAAGCGGCTTTCTTCTTGAGCACGAATACGGACATACCATCCAGTCGCTTCTGCTCGGACCTGTGTATCTGCTTCTCGTAGGGATACCGTCTTTCGCATGGAACAGACTCCCGTATTTTGACCGTAAGAGGAAAAAGACAGGAAAGTCGTATTACTCAGCGGTCTTCGAGAGGACTGCGAGCGAGTTCGGAAGCAGGGCTGCGAAGAGAAGCGGCAGAGGCCGGAAGAAAAAAAAGGAAAAGAAAAAGAGGAAGAACTGAAATCAAATGAATAAGGCAGCGGCTGTAAGGACAGCTGCTGCCTGTTTTGTTGTCTGTAATTGACGGCAGAATCTATGCTCTGCGCTTTGGCTTGCCGTTGCTGTAGTCTCTGAAGAACATGAAGCCTGTCACGAGGACTACTGCGGCGATGACCATGGTGATGTATTTTACATCGAGTGTCTTCACGAAGAAGTATGCGATGAGGACGCCTGCCGCGCCGCCGACGATCTGTGTGATGACTGCGAGCGGATCGAACTTGCCTGCTCTTATGAACTGAGGTCCGTTACCGTATGCCATGAGAAGTGCGGAAGCTCCCATTACTACCGGAAGTGTTGCAGTAACGCTCATTCCGAGTCCGCAGCAGAGAGCCATGCACGGAGCATAAAGGCCTACGCCGATGTTCATGAGTATGCCCAGGAAGAACATCACTACAGCTGCGATGATGAGCTTGCCGGCCGGAAGAGCAGTGCCGTCACCGATGAGTCCGAATGGACCTACGGCGAAAACTCTCAGAGCCATCATGACGCCGAGGATCATCATTCCTATGCCGAGCATCAGTCTCATTCCCTGGATGTTGAGCTTGGTGATGAGAGACGAACCGATCAGCGAACCTGCGACTGCTGCGACGATGAGTACGCCGAGCGTAAGTCCGTCAACACCGGCGAGCTTTGCGAAGAGGAAAGCCTCAAGGCACATCGGTACAGTGTCACCTGCGATCATCGTTCCTGCGATATCTCCGTCCTTGACGGATTTTCCCAGCTTGAAAGCTGCAGATGTTGTCGCGAAGGCACCTATGCCGAATACGTCGAGAAAGTTGGCGGCAACACCGACTATGGTGTTGTATGGAGCATACTTCCTGCTCTCATTCCACTTCTCCGCTCCGTCTTCATCAGCGCGCATCTGCGGGATCTTCCTGATCAGCAGGAACAGATTGAGGACCGCGCCTAATGCTGCAAGTACTTTAAGGATCGTTGCCATATATTTAACCTCCATGTATCAGATGTTGTCTGATATGAATCTTTTATTTACATTATTCTGCGGGAAATCAGCGGATTCCCGCGACTGAATTATTATAGCACAGATAGCAGGCGCTGTTGTGGTATAATTTTGATGTATGAATA
This sequence comes from uncultured Clostridia bacterium, assembly GCA_946402595.1. GTDB lineage: Bacteria > Bacillota > Clostridia > Peptostreptococcales > Anaerovoracaceae > Crickella. The sequence goes on along the minus strand of CAMIWY010000066.1, from coordinate 1,966 downwards.
AGGGGACTTTGAGGTAAGGAGGAAAGAAGAATGTCACGTAAACATCCTCGCGTTACAAGAGGGTCCACAGATGGTCATTCTGGAGAGCTGATGAAGGTGCGCAAAACGGCACTGAAGGGCCTTACTACTGCTGCCGTGCTGGCGTCTCTTATCGTGGGAAGCACTTTCTCGGGTCCGGCGGATATCATAGAGGACCAGGAGGCGGCTAATTACAGGCCGGCCCCTATAGTCCTGGATGCTGACGAATTCGTCAATGCGCCTGTAGATGATGATGACGACGGTGATGCAGATGAGCAGAAGGGTGTCAAAACCGGAGCTGTCGCAAGGTTCCGCCAGGCTGTCATGCAGCTGCCGCAGTCTGTAAGGATCCTGATCATAACACCGCTGTGGGCTCTCGGGACGGCGATAATGACAGTGATTTCCTTCCTGTGGAATACACTGTTCGCTTCGCCGCTGGCTGCATTCATTGCTTCGTTCGCATTCGGGTTCGCGATCCTTACGGGACTGTTCGCAGCGACTGCGAAGATGCTGTTCCCGGATCTTCCGCTGAGAAAGATACTGAGCAAGAGGAACGTACTCATACTCGGATGTCTCGCTCTGCTGCTTTCGGGCATAGACGCAGTTGCTCCGATGTACTGGCACCAGTATCCGCTTGCGGCGGCGCTGGTCAAGCTGGTGCTGGGCGGAACGGTCATTGGTATCCTCGCAAAGAGGACCGGGAAGCTGCTGGATAAGCTGAATATAAAAGGACTGCCGCCTGCAGCGGCGTGATTGCTGATATGAACGCAGACGTAACTGACTGAAAAAGTCGTTTTGCATATATAAGTAAGGAGGGAAACTGAATGAAATACGAGATCAAGAATCAGCCGTTTACAGTTCTGACTCTCAGGATGGAGCAGGGTGAAGCTATCAAGTGCCAGAGCGGTGCTATGGCATGGATGTCGCCCGGCATCCGCATGGAGACAAAGACCGGCGGACTCGGCGGGATGTTCAAGAAAGCCATCATAGGAGAATCTCTGGCTCTGAACCACTATCACGCAGACAGCGCGGGTGAGCTGACACTTGCAAAACATTCGCCCGGAGACATCCTGTGCTTCAACATCAGTGAGACACCTATAATCGCACAGAAAACTTCGTTCCTCGCAGCCACTGAGGGCGTGAACATGGACATCTATCTCCAGCGCAAAGCAGCGACAGGATTCTTCGGCGGAGAAGGATTCCTGATGCAGCAGTACTCAGGCAGCGGATATGCATGGCTCGAGATCGATGGCGCTGTTCAGGAAAGAGTTCTCGGACCTGGAGAACAGCTGGTGATCGACAGCGGATTCGTCGCTGCTATGGAGCCTACCTGCACAATGGACATTCAGACTGTAAAGGGATTCACCAATGTGGTGCTCGGCGGCGAAGGTCTGTTCAATACTATAGTCACCGGGCCCGGCAAAGTGTGGCTGCAGACAATGCCGATCAACGCACTGGCAATGAACCTGTATGCTTACATGCCACATCCAAGCAACTAGTACAGCAGGGTCCTGTTCAGCGGAAGGGTAAGTGAATGTCTTTCTGCAGCAGAACAGGGAACAGGTAAGATATTAATAGGGGCGAGACGGGAAAAACCTGTCTCGCCCTTTTGTCGCATTGAAAATACTGATAATGAACAAAGGGTAAATAGTTCCTTATTATTTGTTTTGCCGGCAGAACGGGAGTTTAATCAGAGTGAGGTGTTTTGTTGCGTGACAACAAAATAAAACATATGGAAAAGGTTATTTTTTGGAGGTATTAAAAATGGAAAAGAAAAATGATAAGCTGATGATCATCATCGCCGGCCTTATTATCGGCGTGATCGCAGCAGGTCTTGCGTTCCTCGGAAATCCGAAGAACATGGGATTCTGTATCGCATGCTTCCTGCGTGATACAGCAGGCGGCCTCGGTCTTCACAGAGCAGCTCCTGTTCAGTACATCAGACCTG
>CAMIWY010000065.1 GCA_946402595.1 uncultured Clostridia bacterium | reverse complement strand
GGCTTCTCCATGTCTTCCTTGATCTCCTCGACAGCGCGGAGCTGATCATCGGTCTCGGTGTACGGGAAGTACTCCTCGAACTCAGACTGCCACACGGTGTCCTTGCCGAAAGCGTAACCGCCTGCCGCCTGCCTCTCTGCGTACAGCCTGACGAGATCCTCGGCGATAGCCTCGATCGCTTTGCGCGCACGCTCTCTCTGCCTCTTCCAGCTGCCTCCCGACAGACGGGACAGAGCCGGCGGATTGCCCGAGTTGCCTATATATTTCTGTATGATATCCAGCTGCTCGGTCGGGATGTACAGGACATCCGAGCCGGCATAGCGGATAACGAGGTAATCACGTGTCTGTCCGTCGGCGGTCACCGGCTGGATGCCTTCGAACCTGCCGATGCCGTGGGCCTCGTGGACTATGTAGTCGCCCTTGTGAAGGTCTGAGAACTCGATGGTGTCGGACGACTTCTTCTTTTTCTTAGGCTTTCTGGCCCTGCGGTGGTTCTCCGGATAGATGTCCGACTCTGTGATGAAGCAGACTTTGCTGTCATCCATAATGAAGCCGGAGCTGAGTGAGCCTGTCCTGTATGTAACGCCCGCCTCGACGTCAGCCACCGCCAGGTACTCCCTGATCCTCTCCGCCCTTTCATCTGTCGAGCTGACTATGGTGATGCTGTAACCCGAAGATGACAGCTTGCCCGTCTCGGCCGCAAAGAGATCTATCTGCCCGTTGAACGGAGCCATCTGCCGGCTTCTGACGTTGACGATCTCATCCATGCGCTCGATGCCGCGGATCATCTCAGGGTATGGGGTGTAGACGCTGATGGTGACTGCCGCGTGCGTGCCGCCGGCAGTTGTGCCGCTGGCAGGAGCTGCGGCCTTGGTGCCGGATGTGATGACCCCGCCCGGAATGGCAGCCCCCTTGCTTCCCAATGCGTAAATCGCGCGCCACTCGTCTTTACTCACGGACTCAGGCAGCTCGTCCTCGAGCCTCGCCGGATCTATGACAGCGATCGCCGCCCCTCCGGCAGCTGCGTAATCCCACAGCCTTGCCTTATCCGTATCAAAGTACTCTATGAAATCGGAATAGATCTGCACATTCGCTCCATGCTCAAACAGGTCAGTCACCCTGCCCTTGTGCATCTCAAGCGATTCGATCCTTCCGTCTTTGATCCTGTTGTGTATCTCTATGTCATTGGCGGCATCGCCTGCATCCTGGTCGTCAATGAGAGCGCTGTCTGCAGTATGGCTTCCAGCAAGTCCGCTTGCTGCATTATCCGATGGCTGTCCATCTGCATGCATGCGGCTCGCAGCACTCCCGTCTGCCTGATCATCAAAGACCGAGCTCTTGGTATACTCGGATTTCGCCTTCCTGATTCGCCGGTCGTATTCCCTGCGGATGCGCTCCAGAGCATTCACCTTCTCCTCTTCTGAAGGGATGAACTCTGCCGCCGGTCCGATCACCGCATGCGGCACATTCTCAAGCGACCTCTGCGTATCCGGATCATATGACCTGATCGAGTCTATCTCATCATCGAAGAACTCGATTCTGAGAGGATTCGGAAGAGCCGGCGGGAAAACATCAAGTATTCCGCCTCGTGATGTGAACTCTCCCGGTGACTCGGTCACAGGTGCCGAAGTATATCCGGCACTGACCAGCAGGTCTCTCAGATCCGCCGGCTCTATTACATCACCCATCGACAGCTCTATGACCGAGGAGGTGTATCTGACCGGCGACGCCATAAGCCTGACGGCAGCGCTGACCGGTGCGATGACAAAGGTCTTGCGGGCGGTGACGGTAGACCGCTGGCCAGACCCAGATTCACTGGATACGATGGATGACCGCTGGCCATACCCACTGGAGCGGTCAGTGCTGTGAGCTCCGGAGCACAAAGCATCAATGCCTCTGATCCTCTGTACCTGAGACTCTCTGTTCCTTGCCTCGTAGAGGATCTGGATATCGTCCTCTTCCGGCATGACAATTATCTCTGCTTCAGGCGCAAAGAAAGAGAGGTCTCCGGCCAGACGCTCTGCTGTGCGTCCGGAAGAGACCACCGCCAGTACCTTGTCTTCAGTTTCCTGAGCGATCATCCATGCAGTACGGCTGCCGCTCGTCCCGGTAAAGTTTTTGATCATGCAGGTCTATCCTGTAATTATTCTGAAAGAAATCAGGGAATCAGTGCCAGAGGCAGGCAAAGCATCCGCTCCGGCATCTGCATTATTCTGATTCAGTTGCCCCGGCCGCCGGTTCTGTTGCAGCTGACGGCTCAATGATTCCGGTGTCCGTCTTTGCAGTTTCTGCAGCATTTTCTGCCTCAGCTGCCTGAGCCTTTTCGGCTGCGCGCTGTGCTTTCTCGGCTGCCTTTTTCGCTTCGTATTCTGCCTTGCGGGCGGCCTTTTCGGCAGCCTTTTTGGCTTTCTTCTCTTCGTCTTCAGGGTTGAAGTTGTGGGTGCTCATGGCTTTCTCGATGCCGGTACGGATAATGTCCTCAGCGGCGCGTGCTGCGGCCTCCGCAGCCTTGTCGAGCGCTGCCTGCTCATCCTTAGGCACTTTGCCGATGACGCGGTCGACAAGATCCTCTCCCGAGGACGTGCCGCCAACGCCGATCCTGATGCGCGGGAAATCCGTTATCCCGAGCTGCTGCACAACGGACTTCATCCCGTTGTGCGTACCCGCCCCGCCCGACTTCCTTATCCTGATAGCTGACAGCGGCAGGTCAATGTCATCGTATATGACGATGACATTGCAGCTCGGCACATTATAGTACATCGCCGCCTCTCTCACCGCGATACCGCTTCTGTTCATATATGTCTGCGGCTTTACCAGAATGACCTTGTATCCGGCGATCCGTCCCTGCCCGATCAGCGCATGGAACTTCGCCCTTCTTATATCAATCCCGGCATCCGCAGCCAGCACATCAATGGCCCTGAAGCCCATGTTGTGCCTCGTCTTCTCATATTCACTTCCCGGATTGCCGAGCCCGACGATCACGAACGTATCCTCGTCATACCCGGATCCGCTTTTCTTCTTAAAAAATATACCCATATATATCCGTTATCCTGTTCCGGTAAAAGAAGCTATCCGCTTCTGCAATTCTCTTTATGCCGGCATCATTGTACCACAATTCGCCTAATATATCATATAGTAGTGAATCCGTCACCCCCGTCACACCGATATGTCAAATTGATCACGACTCTCTCCGCCTTGTACAATTCGGCACATTCTTCCCAAAACGACAAGTATTCTGGTTTCGAGACCCAGCCAGGATCCTTCAACTGCCATCAGACCTTGTACTTTTCCGCGCTGAACAACACTTTTGACAAGTAATTTCCTCGAACACCTTGTCATTTCTTCCCAACTTGTCCCAGATGTACAAGGTCCAGCCCCCTTCATGCCCTCATTCTGCTGCATTGACACCTCACGCCTTGTCTTTTTCATGCAAAATCTCCGTATTGTACAAGGTTTCAGTAAGTCAGCAAGAAGGAAAACACCCGGCATCTTTCGTGACGCCGGGTGTTCTGTTTCTCTGTGTTGCAGTTGCCGCTCCTGGTCGTTATAGGACCATAACGGACATCAGCATTGTTCCTAGTCGTTATGGAACATTGTGGAGATCGGCTTGTGGCAATAGATCCTGCTGATGGTCTCTGCGAAGATGTGTCCTACCGAGAGAACGGTGAACTTGTCGAGTTTCTTCTCTTCCGGAATAGGAATGGTGTTCAGGAGTACCATCTCCTTGATCGGGCTTGCCTCGATTCTCTCAAGTGCAGGGCCGGAGAGTACTGCGTGTGTGGCACATGCGTATACGCTCTTGGCGCCGAGGTCCATGAGAGCCTGAGCAGCATTGCAGATGGTGCCTGCTGTGTCGATCAGGTCGTCGAGGATGATGCAGTTCTTGCCCTGTACATCACCGACTACGTTCATGATCTCGCTCTTGTTGGCCTCAGGTCTTCTCTTATCGATGATGGCGATAGGAACGTCGAGAGGCTTGGCCATGTTGCGGGCTCTCTTTACTGAGCCGTGGTCAGGCGAAACGATTACGAGGTCTTCCAGTTCCTTGAGTGCAAAATAGTCTGTCAGCATCGGCTGTCCGAGCATGTGGTCTACAGGGATGTCGAAGTAGCCCTGCTCCTGGGATGCATGGAGGTCCATGGTGATTACTCTGTCGATGCCTGCAGCCGTGATCATGTTAGCTACGAGCTTGGCTGTGATCGGATCTCTCGCCTTGGCCTTGCGGTCCTGTCTGGCGTATCCGTAGTAAGGCATTACAGCGGTAACACTGTTGCAGCTCGCTCTCTTGAGAGCATCTGTCATGATGAGGAGCTCCATAAGATTGTCATTTACCGGATCGTTGGTGGACTGAACGATAAAGCAGTCTTTACCTCTAACTGATTCCCAGATGCTTACGCTGATCTCGCCGTCGCTGAACTTGGTAACAGTCGCCTTGCCGAGTTCTATACCCATGTGCTCTGCGATCTCCTGCGCGAGTTCAGGGTGTGAGTTACAGGTGAAAAGTTTGAGGTTAGCATATTTGTCATGCGCCATGTCGTCGTCCTCCTGGTGAAAGTTTGAGTGGTGAGTTGTTGCTAAAACTGTTCGATGCATGGACTTAGCGTCCCGTCTCATTTTCTCGCTCATGTGGTGGTGTTCAATCTCCCTTCCGGTTACTCCTTCGCGAGCAGCATCTCTCCGACCTTGTAGACGTCCCCCGCGCCCATAGTCATCGCGATGTCATCTTTGCCCGCGAATTTGTTGATATAGTTGACAATGTCCTCAAAATCCTTTACATAATAGATCTCCCTGTCGGGATACTTGTGTTTCATCGCCGACATCAGCTTGTACGACGATATGTTGTAGACGTCTTTCTCTCTTGCAGCATAGATGTCCGTAAGGATCAGCACGTCCGTATCCTGGAAAGCATCCACGAACTCATCGAACAGCGCCTTGGTCCTTGTGTAGGTGTGCGGCTGGAAGACGAGCCAGAGCTTGTTGTGCTTCACATTCTTTGCTGCCTTCAGGGTCGCTTTGATCTCAGTCGGATGGTGAGCGTAGTCGTCGATGACCATCACGCCATTGCTTGTGACTCCGTTGAAGTCAAAACGTCTGTTGGTGCCGTGGTACTCCTTGAGTGTACGTGCGATCGTAGGAATGTCGACCTTCAGGAAGGATGCCGTAACGAACGCAGCCATGGCGTTCAGTACGTTGTGCTCTCCCGGTACGGACAGCTCAAGAGATGCGACTTTGTTCCCCTTATGGAAAATGTCGAAGCAAGGGAAGCCACTCTCGTTGAACTTCATATTTTCCGCATAGAAGTCGTTGCTCTCGCTGTAACCGTATGTGATCTTGTTCCTGTGATCTCTTAGAATGCTCTTGACGAACGGGTTGTCCCCGTAGGCGATGATCACGCCGTCCTTAGGGATCTGCTCTACAAAAGTGCTGAAAGACTTGACTATATGTTCCATATCCTTGAAGTAATCAAGGTGATCGGAATCGATGTTAAGAATGACGCCGATGCTCGGCCTCAGCTGAAGGAAGCTGTCCATGTATTCACAGGCTTCCGTTACAAAATATGTATTGCCCTCTCCGATCTCTACGTTGCCGTGGATCTGCGGGAGGTTGCCGCCTACGAGAATGGTAGGCTTGTAGTTGGCATTCCTGAGAATCAGGGATGTCATTGATGTTACTGTTGTCTTGCCGTGAGTTCCGCAGATGGCTACGGAGTTCTCATAGCGGTCCATTATGGCTCCCAGCACCTGTGCTCTTGAGAAGAGCGGGATGCCGAGCTCACGGGCCCTGACGACCTCAGGGTTCTCATCAGATACTGCTGCCGAATATACTATCGCATCCACGCCCTCAACGTTCTCGGGTTCATGAGATGTGAAGACCTTGATGCCTATGCTTTCAAGATGCCTGGTGACTTCAGACGGCTTGATGTCCGTCCCGGTCACGATGTGACCGTTGTCAGCAAGGATCTCAGCAACTGCCGAAAGACCTATGCCCCCGATTCCCAGGCAGTGGATCCTCTTATACTGTGTAAAATCCATGTAACTTTTCCCCTTATATACCTGTATCGCAGATGCATGCCGTAAGCTGCGGTTTTCAGTTCAGCATGCACAGGATTGTTTCCTTCTGAATGTCAGCAGGCTGATGCACTGAAGGTCTGAGCAGGCCCGCTGCACACGCATACTGATTATATTTAAATGCCCCTGCTCTTTCAAGGTGATATACACCCAAATTGTTCAAATTTGAACGTTTTTGTCAGTTTGTTTATGTTTCGTGAAAACTGCTCCGTTTCGCTGCAGCACACAGATGCGTAACACTGTATACGGTCAGCATATCCCTCACATCACAGGAGCAGCGAGCCCTCATTACTCAGAAGCAGTTAGCTCCTCATTGGCCCTGATCGAGATGACCTTGTTATCCTCGTCGATCTCATCGATTATGAGCACGGAAGTATAATTGCTGACCTTCTTCTTCTCAGGCAGCCTCGACTCAAGAGCAACTCCGATGCCGACTGTCTCCACGTCGAACTCGCCGAGGATGTCCTGGATGCCCTTGAGGCTCCCGCCGCCTCTCATGAAGTCATCTATTACTATTGCCTTGCTGCCCGGTCTGACCGCGCGTTTTGCGATCGACATCTTCTGGATGTGCTCATCCGTTCCGCTGAAGTAGTTGATCGAGACGGTCGAGCCCTCGGAGTATCTTGCCTCGCGCCTGATGACTACAAGCGGAAGTCCCAGCATGTATGCTGTATGCGAAGCGATCCCCATTCCCTTGGTCTCAACGGTCACCACATAATCTGCTCCGAGGCTGTGGAATCTCTGAGCGAAGATCCTTGCGATCTCTGCACAGATGTGCCCGTCGAACATGATGTCCGAGGTGTACAGGTACTTGCCCCCGAGCATCCTGGTAGTATCTGAGAGTGCTTCGATCATCTCAGCCTGCAGATCGCGGATGCGGCCGGCGGAAATCCCCGGGATATAGCGGATGCCTCCGCCCACGCCCTGGATGCTTTCGATGCGTCCCGAGCCGTTATCTTTCAGTATTTCATTTATAAGCCTTATGTCCTCAGACAGGCTTGATTTCGCGATGTCGTACTTGTCGCAGAAGTGTCTGGATTCAAACAGGCGGCACGGATTCTGCAGCAGTTCGTCCATCAGCATGCCTACTCTTTTGTTTTTCTTCAAGATATCACTCCTTTCGCTCAGTCCGGCTATAATTCCGAACATTTAAGCCGTTTTCAGGTTAATGATAGCTTTTATTCTACGAACATTTTACTCTTCCACACGCGTCACGGTCAATAATTATGCAAAATGACGATTTACTGTCCGGAGGTGCCCGATGTGTTCTGACAGC
>CAMIWY010000064.1 GCA_946402595.1 uncultured Clostridia bacterium | reverse complement strand
CTTTGCTTATTTTCCTGGACAGCTCAGACATCGCCACTGGATAGAAGACATAATTCTTCATCCATGCGCCGAGAGTTATATGCCACCTTCTCCAGTATTCGCCGATCGACTTCGAGAAATACGGCTGCCTGAAGTTCATCTCTAGGTCTATCCCGAGTATCCTGCATATGCCCCTGGAGATGTCTATCCCGCCGGAGAAGTCCGCGTACAGCTGCAGAGCGTACATAAGGGATATGAACAGCACCATCGTGCCCCCGTATCCGGCGAACTCCGGCGTACCGTTGATGCCTCCGTTGTCGTAATACGCCTTGATCCCGATCCACGCGCAGTCAGCTATTACGAGCTTCTTGAACAGCCCCCATGCGATTATCATCACGCCGCGTTTGAAATTGTTCCAGTCCGGATCATGCGGTTCTATGAGCTGATGATGCAGACTGGTGTATGAGCTGATCGGGCCCTGGATTATCTGAGGGAAGAACGAAACAAAAAGAGCGAACCTGAAGACGTTCTGCTCCGCTTCAGCAGTTCCCCTGTATACGTCGATCAGATAACCTGTTGCCTGGAATGTATAAAAAGATATTCCGAGCGGGAGTATGATGCTGATGATCTGCGCATCATGTGCAGGAGCTCCAAGCAGATGCATGAGCCCGCCGGCAAGAAAATTCAGATACTTTATTACGAAGAGTATCCCGAAATTCAGGACCAGAGTGGCGGCGAGAAGTCTCTTCTTCTTCACTTCAATGCTCTTTTTGAACGCCTTCTTCTCGTCACGGTCCCATGTTCCCTTGTTAGCCCTGAGCTCTGCCGAAGCTTTTTCAGATATTTCTGTCAGTTTCCGGCCTGCCAGGTATATGGTCAGTGTCGTGAGCAGTATGAAAGCCGTATATCTGTAGCTGTTGTAGATATAGAAAAAGTAGCTCGCTGCAAGCAGCACGGTCCACCGGTACTCTCTTCGCGGAAAGGCAAAATATATTAAGATCGTTATGCCTGCGAATAACGCAAACAATAATGATGTGTAGGTCATATCGATGTGTTAAATCCGTTAGTTTCTATTCTGTCTCTGCAGCAGATAAGCTTCTCTCCGTCATGCAGATATATTCGCGGCATGTCCCTGCTCAGGAAGAGCGACATGCACTCATACAGGGCATAAGCTCCTGCTTTGTGGAAGACAAGCACATCGCCTGTCCTCAGGTCTGTAAACTCAGCATTTCTCGCCAGCACATCCGCAGTAGTGCACAGGCTTCCGCAAAGAGTCCACTTGCATGGTTCTGCGCCCTGACACTCATTGCTGTCTTCTCTGTTCTCCGGGATATGGTCAATGAATGGGATCTGCATTCCCTGCATCTGGCCGAAGTATCGTATCTGATGGGACCCGCCGTCTATGATCGCATAGCCGGTGCCGTCATTGGTCTTCATGTCGGCCACTCCTGTGAAGTAGTGCCCGCATGATGCCGCGAAGAAACGTCCCATCTCAACAGTCACTTCAGCTTTTTCTGCTATCTCTCTGAGCGAAGGTGCGACCTCTCTCAGGAACTCAAGCTCTTTTGCCTCTGCTTCATGGATATCCTGTATTTCCTTATCTATGAAAAGATATGCCGGGAGGCCTGTTCCGTATTCGATCTTCTCCAGCTCAAGTCCGCTGAGCTCTCTGGTTTCCTCAAGATAGGATCCGAGAAAAGCGAGTTCCCTTATTATCTCCTTAGGCTTGCGCTTCTGCGTTCCGGTGAAGAAGTGCAGTCCGACAAAGCGGATCGCCGGATAATCCTGATGTGCCTTCAGAATGTCCTGCGCCTCTCTTCTGTCGATCCCGAACTGGCTGTCCGCTGAGATCCTTACAAGGACCCTGCTGACAGTGCCTGCTTCAGCAGATACCCGGTTGATCAGGTCAAGATGAAGTCTGCTCTCTGCAGTGATTATCCCTGCACCGTAAGAAACAGCGCGGGCTATGTCGTCAGCGCCTTTGTTGAGTCCCGAATAAATAATTTTCTCTCCGGGAATGTTCCTGCGGATGCATATCTCGAGCTCTCCAGGGCTGCATACCTCAACAGCACAGAAAGTCTCAGGCAGCACTTCCAGGAGGAATGGATTGGCTTTCATTGAATAGCACAGCCCTATTTCCTGACCAAGGATATCCTTTACTGCCTCAGCGCGCGCTGCAAATTCAGCACCCGAAAAAACGTATGCAGGGGTAATAATACTCCTGCTGATGTCTCTGTAGTTCAGATCTTTCATACTTGCCGCTCCGGTATGTTCTTCTAGAATTCCTCGTCCTGAAGACGCTGGATAAGTGCCCACATAGCCTCTACGGAGTCAAAATTCTCCGGTACCAGGTCTGCCGGCTTGATCTTGACATCAAACTCATCGTCAATCTCACTTACGAGGTTGATGATGTCGAAGGACTCAAGCAGCCTGTCAGTTACAAGGCTCTTCTCATTTGCAAAATCTATGTCAGGTCTGATACCTTCAAGCAGTTCCATTAATTGTTCCATCTTCACATTCTCCTTATATTGATTCAATTATTTCCCCTGAGTCATTTCCTCAAGTTTCTTGCGGTCGAGCTTGCCGTTAGGCAGCCTTGGCAGTTCATCCATGGCGGTGAGCTTGCGCGGCGCCATGAATGACGGGAGTTCTGCCCTCAGGAAGAGGGATATCTCCTTAGGTGTCGCGGTTCCCTTGTAGAACAGGCATATAGCCTTGCGGGCCGCATTATATGTGCAGACGCACTCCTCGACTCCGTCAAGGAGAGACGCTTTCTGTTCTATCTCTTCAGGCTCGATCCTGTGTCCGAGGTGTTTGAACTGACGGTCCTTTCTTCCGAGGAAGTAGAGTTCTCCGTTCTCACCGGTCTTTCCCAGGTCGCCCGTGCGGTACATAGGTTCTTTCCAGTGGCTGTGGACCGGGCTTATGACAAAATTCTTTGCTGTCTGCTCAGGTGCATCATAGTATCCGAGCGCGAGTGCCGGTCCCCTGACGCATATCTCTCCTGTCTCACCGGCTTCTGCATACTTTCCGTCTTCCGTGATCAGGTCTATCAGATAATGTCTGTACGGTTTACCTATAGGTATGATCTCATCATCCTGAACAGTGTGATCAATCACATAATATGTGCAGGAACCTGTCGCTTCCGTAGGTCCGTACTGGTTTATGAATACTGTATCCGGAAATGCGTTCTGCCATTTTCTCAGAAGTGGATTGGATATTACAGATCCTGAGAACACCACTCTCCTGAGAGGAGGCAGCGCCGGCATGTCTTCTGCGTCATCAAACACACCGAGCCTTGCAGGAATCTCAAGACCGGTCGCGCTCCAGCACAGAGTAGTAACTCCTGAATCGTGCAGGCTGCCTATGAGATTCTTCGGCATCGCAAATTCATTCGGATGCAGCATGACAGTCTTTGCTCCTGTCATGAGAGGCAGATACATATCTCTTATTGCCGCAATATAGTCAAGCGGTGCCTGATTACCGAGTATGTCTGTCTCATCGAGACCGATGACTTCCTGCAGTCCATCGAGATAGCAGATAACCGCCTGATGGGATGTAAGCACGCCCTTAGGCTTTCCGGTCGATCCCGAAGTGAACAGGATATAAAGAGGTGTGGTCTCAGTGATGGCTGCCCTTCTCTCCTTCAGCAGATCCTCATCAGCTGCTGTTTTCAGAGCCTCCTCCATGATTATGAGAGTCCCTGAATATCCGAGTTCCCTTGCCTTGTCTGCATGCTCCATGTCTGCGATCAGCGTTTCCGGCTTCGCAACGTCCAGGATCTGTCTGAGCCTTGAATCAGGCACGCCCGGATCCATCGGAGCATAAAAACACCCAGCCATTGCTATACCGAGATAGCACGCCGGCGTATAGACATGTCGGCCTGTAAGAACAGCGACCGGATGCTCCGCTTTTTCTGCCTCAGCTATGGCCGTTCCGACCGAAGCCGCTGCAGCTCTGAGCCGGGCAAAACTGATTTCATCATTCCCATCGGTATAAATCGTTCTGTCGCTATATAAAGCGACTGCCCTGTCAAGGTAAGAAAGAATGCTGGTGATCACAAGTTCTCCTCTTAATTATTATCAATCAGATATTTTACTTTGCGCATAAAATGCACTCATACGCATACTACTTTTATGATAGCAAAATTAAGCGGTTTAACAAGGCCTATTAATTGGACAATCGGCCACCGTAAGTAGAGCCCCCAATGCTGTCATTTTCTGCTGCCTGCTTTTGCGATCCATGCTCCCAGTTTCATCAGATCACCTGTCGGATGCTCGAATATCCTGAGGCTGAAGAATACTGTCATCGCTGCACCTATCAGGCAGTAAACGATGAACGGAAGCAGCATCTTCGTATCGCCGCCGACGAAAGCATGCCCCCTGATCTGTCCGGCCACAGCTTCGTTGTAAGTACCGCCGAACAGCATGTACAGTCTCGGCAGCACCTTCCATGTTCTGAACAGGTAGCAGAGCGGTCTGTGCCAGAAGTATACCGACAGAGTCCTCGACCCGACTGTAGTTATGAAGCCGAGATCCTTATCCGGGATCAGAGCGATCACGGCGAATGTTATAAGCAGTGCGACGCCCCACACAGCCAGCCTTATCCACCAGCCGTCTTTCACAGCGTAGCTGAAGTAATCCTGCAGGAATTCATAGGAGCGTCTTCCGGTGAACCACTTTCTCCAGCTGTACATGCCCCATTTTCCTGCATAGCAGATAAACATTGTCACTACCACAGTTATCCAGCTGAATATGACGATAGCTGTTCTCTTCGGATTTCCTCTGCGTGAAGGACCGCTTTCACCTGCAGCGTCTTCTGCATCAGATGCTCCGCCGTATCCTTCACCATTGAGAAGCGGCAGGAACTTCTTCATGTCGAGATAGTACCCGATCATGTATATAGGCAGGAAGTTGATCATCCTGGACAGGCAGAATGTATCACCGACCGCCGGAAAGTATCCTATGACCGCACTCAGGGCGAACGCACCGAGTATCATGACAAACGGGCGGGTGTTCTTTACAACCGGTTCTCCGCCGTCAGGCCCGGTGATGTCGCATGTACGGCTGCCCCCGTCAATGTATCTCATGACATAGAAGAGCAGTTCATACTCCGCCATCACGAAGAGATACCACGGGATGCCCGGCTCCTCCAGCCAGTGCCACAGCGGGTTCTGTCCCATCAGGGTCCTTGTGAACTGCAGGAATATCTTAAGACCCCACGCACACAGGAAGAATCCGGCTACCTTGTCCCATCTTAGCCTGGTCTCGCCTTTCACGCCGAGAGCTGCGCGCTCTTCAGTTATGTAGTGCTTGTGTACAAGTCCCGAGATGAAAATGAACGCAGGCATGTGAAAGGAGTATATCCACAGCGTTACCCATCTCACCATATGAGAATCGGACACATAATCCGTGGTCATGTGTCCGATAACTACAAGAAATATTAGCAGAGCTTTGACATTATCGTATTTATAAATTCTCTTGCTGTTCATTGTCTTATTGATCCTGATGATCTGTGGTATTGTTTTCCTTCGCCTTCTGCTGTTTCTCCAGTTCCCTTTCTATCTCTGCCTTCTTAAGTCTTACTGTATATCTGGTAGCCCTTCTGTCAGGGCGCGCCGCATCCCTGGCAATCTCTGCAAGCAGCAGATCCGACTGGGTATCCGGATCCTCCCCCGCTGCCTCTCTCTCCGCACGGCGTCTTTCTCTTTCAGTGTTGAGCATCCATACGAGGTTTTCCCTCTCCTGCTGTCTCGCGACCTCTCTCGGATCCTGTGTAATTATCTTCCTGAGGCTCTTCTTAGGCTGCCTCGGGACGATTATGATCCCCAGGTAAAGCACCGCTATAGTGAACAGGAAGAATGCATCCTTATACAGGTCACGGCTGATCAGCACTGCCACGATCCCCATGATGCCTACTATTCCGTAAATGATCAGGACTGACCGCCTCTGTCCGAATCCGGCTGCCATCAGATGGTGATGCAGATGTCCTCTGTCGGCCTTCATGATAGATTCATGCCTGAACACTCTCCTGACCATAGCAAATACTGTATCGAAGATAGGTACCGCAAGTACGAGCATCGGTATGATAGCACCGACCATCGTCGCTCTCTTCAGCGGTGATATCACTGACAATACAGCAATCATGTACCCCAGGTACAGGGCTCCGCCGTCACCCATGAAAGTTTTGGCAGGCGCAAAATTATATGGCAGGAAGCCGAGGCATCCGGCTGCGATCGCGCAGAACGCTATGCAGACTGGCATCATTCCGAGCCTGATACCATGAATATACGCTACGTACGCGAGAGACAGCGCCATGATGGCGGTACTGCCCGCCGCGAGACCGTCGAGCCCGTCCATCAGATTGACTGCATTAGTGATTCCTACGATCCAGAGCACTGTTATGAGATACGCAATGCCTGCACCGAAGTAAAGCATCGCCTTTGAACCATTCTCAACAGGCGCAAGCATGAGATTGACAAATCTGATCCTTATTCCCATCGCGTAGACGAATGAGGCTGTGATCAGCTGGCCGGTGAATTTCACCATCGGCTTCAGGTCCATAATGTCATCCGCTACACCCAATGCGTACATCATGAATCCGCCGAGCATCGCGACGCGGATACTCGTGTTCATGCCGGCCGGTATGATCATGGCTGCCATGGATCCGAGGAAAATCCCCATGCCGCCGAATCTCGGTATCGGCCTGTTGTGCACCCTGCGGTCATCCCTTGGCTTATCGATAATATCGAATTTGTATGCGAGCTTGATACTTAACGGCGTGGTAACATAGGCCACCAGTATTCCGATAGCCAGTACTTCGATTATTTTAGTTAAGTAGAAGTTAAGATGCATAATTGTTATCCCGGATATGTTCAGATGGAATCCAGGGTCTCCCTTATTTTTCCGGCGCTCTTTCTGAGGCCGCGTATTTCAGAAAGGACAAGCCTTTCCTCAAGTCTTCTCTCAACGCCGTTCACCCCTACTATGGACGGGATGCTTATAGCTACATCATTTATTCCGTATTCGCCCTGCAGCGGTGATGTTACAGGTGCGATGGTCAGTCTCTGGTTGAGCACGGCATCTGCGAGAGAGCATACGCATGTTGCGATACCATAATGAGTGCGCCCCTTGGCGTTTATTATGCTCGCACCCATGGACCTGACCTTTTCATGCAGAAACTCTTTCTGCTCAGGGCCCCATTCGAGTCCTACATTCTCACAATACTCGGCCATCGGTATTCCTGCGATCGCCAGTCTGCTCCAGAGCGGGAACTGCGAATCCCCATGCTCCCCGACTATGCTGCATTTGATGGCTTCAATATTAATGTCAGTATAATCAGCGATCGCTCTTACGAGTCTGGAAGTATCCAGTATGCAGCCTGTCCCGAACACTTTGCCGTTCGGAAGATCCATCCACTCTGCGACCTTGTATGTAAGTATGTCGACCGGATTGGATACT
>CAMIWY010000063.1 GCA_946402595.1 uncultured Clostridia bacterium | reverse complement strand
CTTATCAGCTGAATGATCTCCTGTGCATCCATTATCCCTTTCCCCTTTATCTGTTCTGAAAAAACATATTTAAATTTTCTCACAGAGCGGTCTGATTCTGTCATACCAATATCATCTGCGTATCCATACCGGCTGCATATCGCATTGATCGTTGATATGTCATGAGCAAAAGCATGCGCAAAACTGCACACGAAAAAGGACAGCTCCCTGCGAAGCTGTCCGCCGTGCTGTCCTTTATGTGAAGCAGTTCTCTTCTGTCAGTATATGCGTGAAGCGAACGCCCCTGCTTCTTCCTCTATGTCTGCGACTGCAAGAATGCTCCCCGGGTCGTTCGCCGTCTCGAGCATCGCAAAGTCCGCAGGCAGTATAAATGACTTGTTGAAGTTGAGCGCTCCGATGATCTGCTCTGCGATTATATCTCCTCCGGAATAGCCGGATACGATTACGGCATACACCCTCTTGTCCGAAAAGTCATGTGACCTGAACAACGACGTGAGCCTGTTGACGAAAGCCGTCAGGTTAGCGCTGAGTGCATCATTGTAGTTAGGGCATATGAGGACGACAGCATCTGCCTCAAGAAGAGCCGGATACACCTGTTCAGTGATTATCCCGCCATAGAAGCACGACTCCTGCTCCCCGAAGTGCAGGCATGCCTCATAGCTGCATCCGCGGCAGTCGTAAATCTGTCCGTTCTGCAGAGCTATCTCGGTGATCTCTGCCCGGCTGTAAAGATGTTTCTTGACCATGTCCCACAGGAGAAGCGTATTGGAAGTCCTGCGGGTGCTTGCGTGAAGTGCAAGAAGCCTTACCTTCCCGTTTACTTCCGGCAGTATGAAGTCCATGATCTTATCGACCAGTGAGCGGACCTGCGCACTGTATATGTCTTCCGGCTCTCTGCCGGATACCGTGCTCAGTACATGAAAGTTCCCCAGGGAGCCGGTCGCCTCCACCAGAGGCTTTCCCGGAAATGTACATCCGCACATGTTTGCAGAGAACGCAAAACGCCTTGCGATCGCCTTGGTATAGAACTCGCCTCCGCCGTCGACTATTATCCCTCCGACTGATCCCCCGAGGCAGTCGGGATGCCCGCGCAGGTATTCAAGAAGCCGATAGTACTCGATATTGACACCCGCTTCCGAAAGAACCACTGCAAACAGTATCCTTTCGTGCGAAATGTCCCTATCCTCAAACTCACTGACATGGCTGTATATGACGACATCATTACCGCCCTCCCTGACCTCATCAAGATACGGCAGCAGCACGCCGTCGAGCCTTGCCGCCCTGTCCTCTGAATCACATGCAGGCATTATTACGATAAGCCTGCGCTTTTCCTCTGATCTGTTACTGTCTCTGCTGCAGGTCCCCTCACCTGATACTGCAGAGCCTGATGTATGAATCTCTGATCCTCTCATATAATTTATCCGGAAGCTCCGGATCCTCATAATCCCATTTATCCCCGTCGTATCTGCTCCTGATCCCCAGGAAGGCTCCTCTGTTCTCATCCCCCAGATACAGTGAGCCGTAGTTCCACTCTCCCCTGAGTGTCAATAGTATGGATATTGCCGCCGACGACATCGCCGGTGCGATATACGGCTTGAAGCCGAGTGCTCTCACCTCCAGATTGGCCCCCGTTGCCAGCTCTGTAAGTTCGCGCGACAGTTCGTCGTCATAGTTCTCAATGCTGTTCGCTATTACCAGGTCCTGTCCGTGCGGACCAAAGGCTCTGCCTTCTGAAAGATATGAGCTGAACCTCTCATCTCTTTCAGCATAGTATGCCGCCCGCGCATTCATCACGCCGAGCCCGTAGCCTCTGAACTGCCACGGTTCCAGTCCCGATGCATCGAGAAATGCCGCACAGAGGTTGTCCACAGGATCACTGACCACAGCGATCAGTCCCTTGTATTCTGCCTTCCGTGCCAGCCCGGCATAGTGTTCTATGATACCGCGGTTGGCATCAAGCTGCGCCATCCTGACATCGAAGTCCGGATCTTTCTCTTTTCCGAGGTCCGGTACTCCCCTGCTGGCACAGAATATGAAGACGTCGGTATCGAAGAGTTCCTCTTCAGTCACTATCATGACAGGCGGCAGCTCTGGCTCACCATCCGGAAATCTTATCTGATTGATCTCACGTACCAGCCTCTCACAGTTCTCAGGCCTTATATCGCAGATCCCGATCTCAGAAATAACATCCGCACCCATCAGCCTAAGTCCTATGAGCATCGTGGTCCCGACATCACCGAGCGCCAGGATATTGACCCGGTGCTTCTCTCCCGGTCTTATCGGATGCCCCTCCAGCGATACAGGTGAATTCACCCCGATCTCATTTATAAGTTCCTTTATTCTATGCATGGTTTCTCCTGATAACTACTTATCCCTTGACAGGTGCAGCCTTTTTGCACGCTTGATGTCGCTCTCAATGTACACGCTCGGTGCTGCATTCTCATCATACAGAAGCCCGTCACCGTAGTCCGGACGACGCGGGTTTGTTATGACAGCTCCCAGCCTTCCAAGAGTCAGCTGTTTTTCAAACTCAGCCTGATACTCCTGCTCTATGACCTTCATTATGTTCCTCGCATTCTCGAGGCATGTCATCGAGTACCTGTACACCTTCTCGGAGTCTCTGCCGCCGACAAAGCTGTAGGAAGTGTACGGCATTATGATATTGATCGATGCGTTCCTGTCTCCTGACTCAAAGCTGTCTCCCCCGATGAACGGGTAGCAGTCTCTCTCGTTGAGCCACATCGTTATGACAGGAATGAAATATGCACCGTCCACTGCCCTGCGGCTGACAGCCATCTCGTCTCTTGCGTTGCCGGTCAGAAGTCCGACTATGACCTTCCTGACATTCACATCATTCTCCCTCAGGATAGGGTCAATCCTCTTCATCCTCTGACCGGAATGGAGAAGGTCATCTATGAGGATCACATCTCTGTTGAAGGATTTAAGCGTCCTGACCTGATCCTCAAGCTCTGCATATCCGCGGGACTCCCTTATCGTAAAGTCACGGATCGACTCGCTTATGAACTTCTCGGTCCGGAGAGCCTTAGTGACTGTATTCGGCACAACTACATCTGACAGAGCCTTTCCGAACGGCACCGCCATATACGGGCCTCTCTTCTTTGCCGGATCCGGCACTGACGGCACCATGTTTTCCTTCGCTGCCATGTCTATGATCTTGCTGTAAACAGCGCTGGTGTTGAAGGATAGTATCAGCTTGCCCGGATACAGTTCGCAGAATGTCTTCAGAAGGTTGTTGTGGGCATCATCCACAGTCTTCATGACTCTCGGGTTCTTGTTCAGAGGTGCCTTGATCACCGTCTCGACATCGCGGAACAGGACCACAGGTGCAGTGATATCAACCGCATAAACAGGATTGTCATGATCTTCCGATATGTTGACAAAGCCCTGCCTTCTGAGGACTTCTGTCACGTTCTGACTGAGGCCTGCCGGGTCTGCAGGGTGATAGACGACATATCCGTAGTCCTTTGCCAGCATGTCAGTCAGTATCTCGGTAAGCAGTATCTGCCCGAGGTTGGATATATCGCGGCTTCGTTCGAAATAGAAAGCATTTATGATGCCTATCGATCCGTTGGCGCTCCTTCTGATGTTCCGTGTGACATCTGTGTCTCCGAATTCAAACAGAAGGTCTTTTCTGTCTATCCTCCGTCCGGATGCAAAAGCGCATACTCCGGAGCGCTTCGGTCCTGTCCTCTCGATAAATATGGTCCTGACACGCGGACGATCAAGAACAGTCATGAGAGAGTCAAAATCGTATCCCCTTCCTGTCAGTTCATCCCTGAGGCTTCTTATCCTCCTGCAGTTGCTGTGCTCATATCCCGAGATGTGTATGTCTCTTGCCTGCAGCTCATGCTTATATGCCGGCTCTCTTATGTAGAAATTGTTCTCGTATATGTAGTTCTGCACGACCGGGTCAATAAGGGATGTTATGTCTCTTCCGAGGTCAATGTTCTCTCTGATCCTCGTCGAGCTTATATCTTCATAGAACTTCCCGAGCCTGAGGTTGATGACCTTTCCCCGTACCGGATATGCTTCATCCTCACCGCGGTCTGTCTGCCTTGCCTCACGCGCGAACACGATATGGTTGAAGGTGTGGATCGAATTCTTCTGAGGTTTTTCCCTGTAGCTTGAAGCGTTTCTGACTACATCTGATCCGACAGCAATATATAGTTCCCTGCCTTCAAACAGACTGCGCAGCCTGCCGAGATCTTCAGGGTTGGCAATATTTACAGGCACGTCATCCGGGAAGATGTACATATCCGTCTCAGCAGCTATGGACATCGACAGGATCTCTCTGCGCAGCATGTGCGGAAGGGTCTTCTTGGACCAGGAGAATTCATCGATCGCAAGGTAGACCTCATATCCCATATCGCGGATCGTGCATGCTATGGCCTTGTGGCCGAGGCTGAACGGGTCGAAAGTGCCCGGGAAGAAAGCCGCCTTCTGCCTGCATTCGAGACCGAACGGTCCTTCCTCAGCTATATATTCCGATATAAATCTGTATATCCCGCGCAGAGCAGCTGCATTATTACAGAACTCCATCGCGTTCTTCTCGGAATCAGTATCCGGGATAAGTGAAAGTATCCTCTTGCCTGTAAGTGCCAGGATCTCTCTTTTTTCATCAAACGGAGCAGCGTTGCTCAGAAATACTCTCTCTGCCAGAGCCCGGAATGCTTCCTGTGAGATGGCGTCTTTATAGTGAGCTGTGCCCTTCATCAGGAGCCCTGTGAGGCGCTTTAAAAGCTCCCCGCACCTGGTCTCTTCACCTGTGCTGCGGTATTCACTGAAGTGTTCAAGCATTACCGAGACAGTCATAAGTGATGCCGAGGCTGTATTTATATTGCCTGAGCATATATGGCTCTCGAGATTGCCCGTGACTTCGTCGATCTCCTTGTCCGGCATGAGCAGGATTATCCTGCCGAGATACTCAGGTATGAGTCTTGCGAACTGGTAGTCCTCTATATCCAGTCCGTTGTACAGTTCGATCATGATCTCATTCCGCTGGTCTGCAGGCATTCTCCTTATGAGCCGGAGCAGTGCGTCGCCCGCATCCCTTCTGACGGTAACCGTCTCGCTTACTTTGATAAGGTTCACAAAATGCGCCGCTATATGCATCCTGACATTGCTGTCGGCTGATTCGGCGAGTTCAGTCATGTACCGTATATTGGCAGTCTTGCGTGTCCATGAGGTCTGGAATTTAAGATCATCCAGAAACATTGCAGAAAGTACCGCATCTCTTTCCTCAGCAGATCGCTCTGCGGTTCCTTCAGCCGGATCAAGGCCCATCAGTCTCAGTCTTTCCTCACGGATGCTTCCGTCCTCATCACCTGTGAATTTCTCCCTTACATTCAGTGCAAGCAGATCTGTACTGTCCGAGTATCTTCCTGTAACAATACAGGCATATTCATCCGCCTTCTCTCTGAAGCTTTCAGTACATGTATCCGTATCGACTGCGAGTATTGAGTTCAGCACAGCCATTGTCATCCGCTCTGTTCTGCAGCTGTCTTCAAGCAGCTTTTCAAGAACATCATAATATCTCGGCAGAAACTGCGTCGCGCAGTTCGAGAGAGCCGCCTTAACATAGAAGTCCATGCTCTGTATTATCCAGTTCCTGTGCCTCTCGGTCAGCCTGGATGACGGACTCAGCATCTTATACAGATACATCTCAAACATCTCGAGATTGGTAGTTGTCTCGTCGAGCCTTGGTACGTCTTCAGGCAGCTCCTTTCTGTAGCTCTGTCTGAAAGTAGCAGTCATCTGCCCCATCTGGCGTGCAGACTGCTCTCTTACATCGCTCTCCCGGTTCATCAGCTGATCATAGAGGAATCTGAGAGTCAGAGCCTTCTGATCCTCGGTCATATATGTAGAATATTCGCCGAGAATGGTTATATATGTGCGGAGATTTCTCCAGTCAGTCTCGCCGCGGGCGTCCTCTATGAGGCGGGCAAAATCCGCCTTGCTGTTGAAGTAATGCATCAGGCGTATGTTGTGCCCCACAGACTTCATTTTGAGCTGGGTGATGATATCATCTCCCTGAATGAGAGACATCTCCCGCCTTATGCGGACAGGCCTGTCCGTGCGGTATCCTGCGCCTTCCTGAGGCAGAGCTGTAACGACTCCGTCTTCAAGACCAAAATCCCCAGGCAGATCAGTCACAATGCCGAGTTCCGTCATGTAGTCCTCGAAGTCCTTGAGCCGCGCATATACCTTTTCGTATCTGTGTTTTTTGGCATCGTCGACATTGTCGAGCTTGCTGAGGATCACATCAAATGCCTGCCCGAGTGTATAGAAGTGTATTATCTCCCAGCCGTTCTCTCTTGTGCTCTTTACTCTGAAGTCTGCATAAATGAGAAGAAGTGACTCCGCTGAAAGGTTCTCAAATTCAAGATCCCAGGTGGAATGGTTGGCTGCTATGTGAGCGATCTCAGGCATCCCGTTCTCAGTCATGCAGTAATCCGTATAGTAGTAATGAAGGTAAGGGACCCTTCTCTCCTCGCTCTTGCGGCAGCCGTATTTTCCTATGTCATGGCTTGCCGCAGCAGCCGATGCGAGTGCGACATCAACAGGGATACCCGCATCGCGGAGCTGCCTGGCCATATACGTCGCAACATAATGCACCCCGGAAATGTGTCCGAGAGTATTGAAAGGTGTGACCTCTGTTCCCAGGCGCATAAACTCATATATGAAATTGCTCCGGACCAGTCTGTGCATCCTTATATATTCAGATGCGCATCCCTCTGACTGCGCCTCACTGTCAGAAAGAAGAGTCATATCCAGAGTCGGATCGAATCTGCAGGTCTTGCGTTCATATGTGAAAACAGCCCTGAGAAGAGTAAGTGCCGTGATGCGGCCGGTCCTTAATTCTTCAGAGTTATCAGGCAGTCCCAGATGCGGGAATATGATGCCGCGGACGTACATATAACAATGAAGAGCCCATCCCTCCTGAGGGATAAGGCTCATCTCTTCGAGGCATACTGCACCCGCTTTAAGTATATTGCCGGCACTGATGCGGCCATTCTGATCTGAATATGACAGGACCATATCTGCAAGATAACGGAGATCTGAAGACCTTTCCTGCACTCTGCTTCTGCTGGTCCCGCATGACGAAAGATACGCCCTGTCTGTCAGGGCGGATAAAATTTCTCTGTAAAGCAGTTCCCCTCTGTCCATAATACCCCCTTTTGTCCTGACACATTATACACCATGCGCGCAGAGCGGTCACGAAAAAAGCCTTATATTGCCACAAATCGAGGCAATTATTATGTAATTAACAAAACAGGCTAGGATTCTCTTCGAAGGAAGGAGGTCAGATATCATTAATATTTCTTGGGTCGTTCTTGGGTCGCTTACGCATTAAATAAACCGCAACATTAGCATTTTGATATGCTCCCTTTATGAGAGACAGTGAAAAACAAAACCATTGTTAATCATG
>CAMIWY010000062.1 GCA_946402595.1 uncultured Clostridia bacterium | reverse complement strand
AGAAGTGGGGCGTCAAGACTGAAGAGAAGCGTCTTGAGATCGAGGAAGTCATCGAAGCTATAAAGAACGGCTCACTGACAGAAGCATGGGCAACAGGAACAGCCTGCGTCGTTTCTCCTATCGGACTTCTCAGCTACAAGGATGATGAATATCCGATCAACGGAGAGAAGGTCGGCGAGCTGAGCCAGAAGCTCTACGATACACTTTACGGAATGCAGACAGGCGAGATCGAAGATCCGATGGGCGGCTGGGTAGTAACACTGTAGTCCGCGATCCGCTGATATGACAGGGCATGAGGGGCAGCTCCATTGATTAACTGCTGTGCGGTGAAGTATAATCAGTACAGCGCAATCAGTATTTAGCTGACATCATTCACGACCACAAGAAAGGGGAACAGAGAAATGAAAGTAATCGCAACTGACAAGGCACCTGGTGCAATCGGACCTTACTCACAGGGATTCATCAGCAACGGATTCGTATATACATCGGGACAGATCCCTGTAGATCCTGCTACAGGCGAAGTTCCATCAAGCATCGAAGAGCAGGCTGCACAGAGCTGCAAGAATGTAGGAGCTCTTCTGGAGGCAGCAGGTTCCGGATTCAACAAAGTAATCAAGACAACATGCTTCCTTGCTGACATGGCTGATTTCGCAGCATTCAATGCAGTTTATGCTGAGTACTTTACATCAAAGCCTGCAAGAAGCTGTGTTGCAGTCAAGGATCTCCCTAAGGGAGTAAAGTGCGAGATCGAGGCAATTGCTGAGGCATAATGCTCGGTAAGGCGCACCTGACAATCGGAATGGCAGCGGCATGGACGCTTGCAATGCCGGAAACAGTGCCGGCAGCTCTACCTGTTATAGCAGGAGCGGCTGCCGGCTCTTTGATATGTGACATAGACTGTGATTCGCCGGCTGAAAGAAACGATTCATCAAAGCAGAGGATCCTGGCAGCAGTCATCACGGCTGCCGCTCTCATTACAGACGGACTCACAGGCGCAGGAATGTGCAGGACGATCACAGAAAGCGGCTCATACCTGTGGTGTGCAGGCATGGCCGGGCTCGTCGTGACAGTGGCCTTTGCCAATGTGTCCGCGCACAGAGGCTTTTCGCATTCACTTACTGCGATGGCGATGGAAACGATTTTTCTGTATCTGATACTCCCGCAGTGCGTAAAACCTTTTGTAATCGCATTCATTACGCATATTCTGCTTGATATAACGAACAAAAAGCGGGTAAGATTATTCTATCCGGCGAAAAAAGGCTTTAGCCTCGGAATATTCTACGCTGACCGGATGGCAAACAGGGTGTGCGAGATAGCTGGGGCAGTCTGGCTCATCCTGGTGATATGGACATCGCTCCGTTGACAGATAAAAGATTAGAGGAAAGAAGTAAATGAAACGACCTCAGATAAGTTTTGATCAGAAATACATCAAGCTGTGTACTTATGCAGCAATAACAGTCATCATAACTGCGCTTGTCCTGTACCTCCTGTATAGCACAAGAGGCGTGTGGTCCGTGGCATGGACCCTCTTTATGGCAGTGCTGAGACCGATCGTACTGGGCGGCATCATAAGCTATCTGCTGCGGCCGGTAGTGAAAAAGCTGGAGAAATTCTTCATTGAAAGAGGGTTTGAAAAGTTCGCCAGGACGGGTTCGGTAGTTCTCAGCATAGCGCTGGCTTTGTTTATAGTATTCGGGATACTGGGGATACTCATATTCACACTGGTCAGGACCGTAGGTACGATCAGTGCGGCAGATATCAACAGCCTGATATCATACATGCAGAATGATTTTGCATCATTCACGGCAAAACTCGAAGAGTATCTCGGAATGTTCGGGATCTCGGCTGAGCGCATCAGTAAGATAGCGGGCGCGATAGTCAACGGGATCAGCAATATCGCATCAGGACTTCTGTTCGGAGTCATATTTGCGATCTACTTCATGCTTGACAACGGCAGAATCAGCACGTACTGGATGCGTGTCCTGAATGTGCTTTCAGACAATAGTTCACGTGCCGGACTGAGGCGTTTTCTGGCAGACGCGGACAGAGTTTTCTCCGGATATATCAGAGGACAGTTCATCGATGCGGCGATCATAGGAGTTATGACAACCGTCTCGATGATGGTTATCGGCGTACCTAACGGCATGGTAGTCGGCGTCCTGACGGGAGTCGGCAATCTCATTCCGTATGTCGGACCTGTTATAGGCTATCTCACTCTGGCGCTGGTATGCATTCCTACCGGAGCGTGGGCAAAATTCATCGCTGGAGCTGTCGTGCTTGCGATCCTTCTGTTCGTCGATGGAAATATCATCAATCCGAGACTTCTCAGCAGCAATGTCATGGTGCATCCGCTGCTTGTAGTCGCTGCCCTGATCGGCGGCGGTGCAGTCGGAGGATTTGTCGGCATGCTGATCGCAGTGCCTACGGCGGCGCTCATCAAGATACAGTTTGACAGGTATCTCGAGCGCAGGGAGGCCAGGCTGGAAGTGGAAGCGAAGGCAGCAGCGGAGGCTGAAAAGGCTTCTCAAAAGCGTACCGCAAAGAAGCCGGATTCCGAAAAGGCTCCAGAGAAGCCTTCAGGAAAGAAGAGAACCCGCAAAAAGAAAGAACAGGAATGAAAAAGCCAAATTACCTTGCAGGCGATATGATGATGCTGGCAGCGACGATGATCTTCGGCGCGATGACTATATTCTCCAAGCAGATACTTGCAGAGCTTGATGTTTTCAATATGGTCGCGCTGAGATTCCTTATTGCGTTCGCTGCCTGCTTTGTTATTTTCTTCAGGCGGTACAGGAACCTCGACCGCAGGACATCCATTCATGCATTCATTCTGGGGACATTCCTGTTTCTCTCATACCTGTGCATGGTAGTAGGCTGCAAATATACCACGGCATCCAATGCCGGCTTCATGATGAGCCTGGTGGCTTTCTTCACACCGCTCATAATCTTCGCGCAGGAGAAGGTTCCGCCTGACAGGGCTCATGTCATCAGCATATTCATAACCCTTACAGGCGTAGGACTCATGTGCCTGTCGGGTGACTTTACACTGAACAGGGGAGACTGCGTGTGCATAATGAGCGCATTCTTCTATTCATTCCAGATGCTGTACACAGAGAGATATGCAAGAGAGGATGATCCGGTGCTGCTCGGCACATTCCAGCTCATATTCGTTTCCGTTTACGGATTCATATTCTCTCTCATCCTTGAGGACGGACTCAGGCTTCCTGCAAGCGCTGCAGGCTGGGGTCAGCTGCTGTATCTGGCACTCGGGTGCGGAGCGCTCGGATTCATACTCCAGACGACAGCAGAGAAGCTGAGCACGGCAGGGCACACGACACTTATCTACGCTTCGCAGCCGGTATTCGTGGCGCTTTTCTCATATCTGATGCTCGGGGAGTCCATAAGCCTGAGGCAGATAGCAGGGATCGTGCTGGTGTTCCTGGGAGTGCTCATAACAGTAAGAAAGGATCCGCATGAGCAAAAGGGAGCTTGAACATTTCTGCATAGGAAATTCATACGGCGGCAGCCAGGAATGGTTCCGCTCTTTTATGATGCGTATCGGAGGCTGCGGCGCTGAGACGGCATGCGACAGCAGCCTGTATTTTGCGCTGAATCTCGGAATAGAGGGAATATACCCTTTTGATGCGCACAGGCTCTCAAAACGCGAATATGTGGATTTTGCGCACATGATGGAGAAGTATCTGTGGCCGCGGATGTCCGGGATCGACAGGACAGAGATATTCGTGAACGGATATGCAAAATACCTGAGAGACAGGGGCGTGGATTCGATATCCATGACGACTCTGGAAGGCACCGAACCGTACGAAGCTGCGGCGGAGGCGATCAGGCGTCAGATCGATGCAGGATATCCGGTCCCGACACTCATACTCAATCACAGGGACAGGAGATTTTCCGACTACAACTGGCACTGGTTCCTTATAAACGGATATGATCTGCAGGACCGGGGCACCATGCTCGTGAAGGCTGTCACATACAGCTCGTATGAGTGGCTTGATCTCAGGAGACTGTGGGACACAGGGCACATAAGGCGCGGAGGACTCGTGCTGTTTTCCGCAGACAGAAGACCTGCACAGGCAGAATGAACCGGAACAGCGGGAGAATGAGCCGGAATATCGCGATAATCACCAGACTTATTCTACAATACCGGTAGGCCGTATCTGATTGCGGATCACCGGAGAACTGATACACATGGAAAATTTCACAAAAGCCTGGACAGATGAGGACATTAAAGATAAATCACTGGCTACCAAGCTGACATCGGCTACGATGGTCGGCTCTGTTCTGGTAGGCAAAGCGCCTCAGTTCGACGACCTTACGATGCTCTGTCTGGATTTCAGGAAGAAATACAAGAAGCCTAAAGGCGGTAAAAAGCGCAAAAGATGGAGAGGCCTGGACAATCCTTCAAAATGGATCCCTGAGGCATACAGGGAGGGATCCATGAAGGAGTCAGACTGGCACTGATATTTCCCGGCAGAAGGGAACAGAAAGAAGACATGAAAAAAGCCTTCGGCACTGTCGTGTGATATGCTGAAGGCTTTTGTGATGCCGGATGTCATGCGTTATATGACAGACTGTCTGTCTTTCCGACAAGCTCCGTGAGCTCTTCCGTCCAGTGGTCGATCTCTTTCTTCTTCTGTGCATCTTCAAGGCCGCCTCTTCTGATGGATCTTCTTATAAGGCGGGTGTAGCCTACAATGCGAGCCCGGTCAGTAAGGCTTCCAATCACTGAAGCATCGTCAGTTCCCGCATAGGCTGCCATGACCTTGTTCCAGAAGGTGACTGAAGTGTCATAGCTGAACCCCTGGAAATCGACTACTCCGTCATGATCCAGTTCATAGAATCCGATGAGCGCATTGAATATCGATGCGAATTCGAATACAGGGTCGCCGACTGCGAGTGTATCCATGTCGATCAGCAGCACCTCGTCATTTGTGAGCACGACATTCTTGGTGTGATAGTCACCGTGGATCATGTGATCGTTATAAGGAACGTCCTCAACGAGCTTTACCAGCCTGCATCCTGTCTCTTCAGGGAGGTAGTCCTTCATGAATTTTGCCCATCCGAGAGCTGTTTTCTTCATGTCAGGGAGCTTGCCTGAAGGGACCTCTGTATCATGGATCTTGCGGAGCAGCTCGACATACTCGCTGACGCACCAGTCAAGGCGCTCAGGCTCAGTTTCAAGGATCTTGGAGAACGACATTGCGTTCAGAAGCTCGAATACCGAACCGTAGCTGTCACCGACCTTTACTATATCGTATGAGATAGCGGTAGGGATGCCGAGTATCAGAGCGAGTCTTGCGACTTCGCGTTCATGCTGGATATCCTCAAGAGCGTCCGCATTGTTATACACCTTTACGACATTATCCATGTCTATCCTGTAAATGGTGCCGTTGGCTCCTTTGCCGATGACTTCACAGCCGTCTATGGACACTTTCCTGTAAGCTCTCGAAACTTCCATCATCTGAGTGAAGCCTGTAACGTCAAATACCTCATAGACCTCAGGGCTTACATCAGTGATGTGCATGTCTGCATGTCTCTTGCGCAGCTGGAGCAGGATCCTGAGCCCCGCGCTGGATATATATTCAAGTCCGGATGCGTCTACTGTGACAGGCCCTGCGGTATCGCCGATCTGATCAAAGAGCTCGGCTTTGACAGCATCCGCGTTGGTTGAATCGATATGACCGCTCAGCCATATCCTGATCATTTCATCAGTTACTTCAACTCGTACTTCTTTCATAGTTATTCTCTCCCGAATAATTACACATACTATGTCAATTATTATAATAGCATAAATCTGCCGCACGGATATACCCTGAAATAAGAGCACAGTATTCGCGTCAGAACGAAAGGGGGCGATACACACAGGAGGTGCCGCCGGTGGGTGCAGGTGATTGAACAGAAGGTGATTATGGATTATAATTACCATGTATATCGTAATTCTGACGATGGAGCCGGGAATCTGATCAATGACCGGCAGAAAGAGGTGCAAAATGGGATTATTTGATAAGTTTAAAAAGTCAACCAAGGAAGAGACCGAAGCAAAGGCTAAGGAAGCCGGCGTTAAGGCTAAGACTGCCGTAGAGACCAAGGCGGCAGAGGTAAAGAAGGCAGCTGAAGTAAAGACTAACGCAGTTGCAGATGCTGCAGCAGAAGCAGCTGAGGCAGCAAAGGCTAAGGCTGCAGAGGTAGAAGCCAAGATCAAGGCAGAGGCTGAGGCTAAGGCTAAGGCAGAAGCTGAGGCTAAGGCTAAGGCTGAAGAAGAAGCAAAGGCTAAGGCTGCAGAAGAAGCCAAGGCTAAGGAAGAAGAGGCAGCAGAAGCAGCAAAGGCCAAAGCTGCAGCTAACTCCGCATACAAGCTGGCTGTAGACGGTGAGTGGGGCAAGAAGACCATCACTACTACACAGCACATCCTCGGATGCAAGGAAGACGGCATCATGGGAGAAGAGACCATCAAGGCTATCCAGAAGAAGGTCGGCGCTGAGGCTGACGGTTTCTGGGGCGCAGGCACATCCAGGGCTATGCAGAAGTTCCTTGGCGTTGAGGTCGACGGTGAGAGAGGACCTAAGACTGTCAAGGCATGGCAGGAGTGGTGCAACAAGCAGCTCGGCTAATATGACCAATTAATTCCTTTTACGTTAAAGCTCCTTTGCGTTACTATTGCATTGCAGGCACATGTGCCTGCTGTTAAATGTATCTGTTAACGCATTGTAAGGAGCAATAACATGGGTGTACTGAGTAACATCGAACCAAAGGAAGTATTTGAGCAATTCGAAGCGCTGTCCATGGTCCCGAGAAGAACATACAGGGACGAAAAGATCAGCGCTTTTTGCGTGCAGTTCGCTAAGGACCACGGGCTTGACTATGTTCAGGATGAGACAGGCAACGTGATCATCTACAAGCCGGGAACTCCGGGCTATGAGGACAGCGAACCTGTTATCATGCAGGGCCACATGGACATGGTGGCAGCAAAGACACTTGATTCAGACCATGACTTCGACACGGAGCCTCTGGACCTTTTCGTGGACGGCAACTACGTCGGAGCACGCGGAACGACACTCGGGGCCGACGACGGTTTTGCACTGGCATTCGCAATGGCTGTCCTGGCAAGTGACGATATACCGCATCCGCCGATCGAGGCGCTTTTCACTGTTGATGAGGAAATCGGAATGGATGGCGTGCACAATCTGGACACATCCCTTCTCAAGGGACGCAAAATGCTGAACCTTGACGGTGAGGACGAAGGTCGCCTGACAGTCGGCTGCGCAGGCGCCAAGATATGCGACATCGTGATCCCTTTCACCAGGAGTGAGGTGAAAGGAACTGCTGTGATTCTCAAAATAAGAGACTACCGCGGCGGTCATTCCGGCAATGACATCCAGAACCAGAGAGGCAATGCCCACAAGGACATGGCCCGCATGCTGTATGCACTCGGCAGCGACTA
>CAMIWY010000061.1 GCA_946402595.1 uncultured Clostridia bacterium | reverse complement strand
TTCGGTAACGTATCCTGGGGTACTGCATGGCAGCTCCAGAGACTCGGCGCTAAGCTCGTAACAATCTCCGGACCAGACGGATACATCTATGACCCAGAAGGAATCAGCACAGACGAGAAGGTTGCTTACCTCCTCGAGCTCAGAGGCTCCGGAAAGAACATCTGCGCACCTTATGCTGAGAAGTTCCCAGAAGCTACATTCTTCCCTGGCAAGAAGCCTTGGGGCGTATTCCAGGATACAGGATGCAAGGTTGACATGTTCATCCCATGCGCTATGCAGAACGACGTTCACATGGAGCATGCTAAGCAGATCGTTGAGGGCGGCTGCAAGTTCTATTGCGAAGGCGCTAACATGCCTACAACTAACGACGCTCTTAAGTATCTCATGGATAACTGCATCGCAGTTGGTCCTGCTAAGGCTGCTAACGCTGGCGGCGTTGCTTGCTCCTGCATCGAGATGGGACAGAACGCTGGTCACACAGTATTCCAGCACGAGGACGTTTATGCACAGCTCCACCAGATCATGAAGAACATCTACAATGCATGTGCTAATGCTGGTGAGAAGTACTATGGCAACAAGAACGCTCTGGTACAGGGTGCTAACATCGCTGGATTCGAGAGAGTTGCTGAGGCTATGATGGCTCAGGGTCTTGTATAATCGAAAGATTATCGGGAACTCGTTTGACTCTTTATAATCAAACCTAAAAAGAGACCGCTTCGGCGGTCTCTTTGTTTTCCTGATTCTTATTATTTCTCATGAATAAAAGATGCTGCAGCTTATCCTGCTCACGTCCTCGGAACCACCGCGTTTCTGTCCGGTGGTTCCTGCGGAATATTCGCAGTACAAGCTGCAGCATCTTTTTCTTTTGCTTATTAATAATATTTAGAGCCCATCCGGAAAACTTGTGAATGCCTCTGCTTCTACGGCCGGCATTCCGTACTTCTCCTTCGCATCAGCTATAGCTTTGATCATGAATGACATGTTGTGTGCGAGGTTCCTCATTGTCTGCAGGCCTTCGAGGTCCTTCCTCACATCATCTGCTGTGAATCCGTGTACCTGATTCCAGTAAGTCGATGTAGCTATAGGCATTCCGCTGATGCTGAAGTACTTGTTCAGCACATCGAATGAAGCGGAGTTGCCGCCTCTTCTCGCACTGACAACTGCCGCACCCACCTTCATGTGCATGTCATAAGGGGCGCTGTAGAACAGCCTGTCCATGAACGATATGATAGTTCCGTTAGGCGATCCGTAGTAAACCGGGCTTCCGACAACGAGGCCGTCTGCATCTTTCAGCTTGGCTGAAACTTCGTTTACCAGGTCTTTCACCACGCAGCCTTCGCCCTTCTCGCAGTATCCGCAGCTGACGCATCCGCGGATGGATTTGTTTCCTACATGAATCACCTCAGTTTCAATGCCCTCTTCATTGAAGACCCTGACCATCTCGTCAAGTGCTGTCGCCGTACATCCGTCAGCCTTAGGGCTGCCGTTAAGTAATACTACCTTGCTCATTATCAATCCCTCTTCTTTCTCTCTTTATTATCAGCGATCCATTCGCAGTGCCTCTCCTGAGGAAAACAGATACAGGTACGCTTCACTTACCTCAAGTCCGGTCCCCTTCAGAACAGCCTCCGAATACAGATCTATCTGCATCCTGTACTCATGCCGTATCCTCTCAAGTTCAGCCTCATAGCTCGCGCCCGGCTTAATGAAATTCGACTTGTAATCTATGAGAACCATGCTGCCGTCTTCCTCAAAGCAGCAGTCTATGACACCCTGAACAAGAACATGTCTCCCGCTGCTTCCCTCTGAAACGGTCTCTGCAGCTGTTCTGAGCGTGAACGGTTTTTCCTTTCTGAGAGTCCCCCGTCCTGCCGCAGCGGCTGCCCGTCTGCCGATGTCCGATCTGAAGAATCCCGCGATCCTGTCAGTATCTATCTCAGCGAATACCTCATCGCTTATCGCTCCGTTATCGTGAAGGAGCTGCGCGCATCCGCTTATATACTCCTCATCGACGCTTCCGTCTTCCCTGCAGGCAAGGGCAAAATCCGCGAATTCCATTATGCGGTGATACCCCGTTCCGATGTCTGCGGCACTCGCAGTGGTGCGTTTTCTTCGTGACATTACGGCTCCGGCGGATGAGCTTCCGCTGTCATCTGTACTGTCCGTATCCTCATCATTCTCTTTTGCCTCAGCATCAAGTGCAGCTCTCCTGAGTTCGCTTACAGAATACTTGGCCTTGGCAGTAAGAAGATCGCTGTCCGGATATCTGTATGAGAATCTGCGCTCTATCTCCCTGAGCATCTCCGTCTCTTCAGGTGTGAGCTCGATGCTGTCAGGATCAGGTATCCTCAGTTTTCTCTTGGCTGCCTCGGCAGCTGAGACCGGAAGCGGTTTTATATAGTATCTGTTGAATCCGGTCTTAATGACATCCTGCATCACCTTGAGATAGCAGTCCGGCCGTGCGGAATACTTCTCAAGCTTTTCAGCACTGTCATATGTTCCGACCATGATCAGTCTGTTTCTCGCCCTTGTCATGGCGACATAGAGGACTCTCAGCTCCTCACTGTAGCCGTCCCTTCTTGACTTGGCATTGATCGCTCTCTGGATAAGTGTCGACCTCCAGTATTTTCTGGATGGGTCTATGTACGGCAGGCCTGCGCCTATGGAGGAGTCAAAACTGAACCCCTTCTCATTGTTGTCTTTTCTGAACCGGTGACCGAGTCCGCCGACTATTACGAACGGATACTCAAGGCCCTTGCTCTTGTGTATCGTGGAGATGCGTATGACATCGTCCCCTGCCGCAGCAGGTGTCTGACCGGTGCTTATCTTCTTCTGTCTCATCACGTCAACGAATGTGATGTATGAGCTGAGAGAAGCGACCGTCTCCTGACTGTACTTCGCAGCCCTGTCAGCGAGCGTTCTGAGGTTGGCCTGTCTCCTTGCACCTCCGTGCATGGCTCCCGCCATCCTGTAATATCCCGAATCCGTCAGCACGTACCATATAAAGTCCTCAAGAGGCATCATATGCGACAGTCTCCTCCAGCCGAGCAGCCTGTCTGCAGCATATACAGCCTTGTCCCTGAGTTCTCCGTCAGGTCCGTCTTCGCGGTACCATTTCATCGCTTCCCAGAACGCCGGCCTTCCTGATCTTCCCTTCTCTCTGAGGTGCTCCATATGTGCGATCCTGACTCCGGCGAGTTCAGACGGAGTCCATCCGAACACCTCGGAATGCAGGGTCGCTATCAGAGGGATATCCCTCTTCATATTGTCAATGCAGGACAGCAGAGACATCGCTACGCCGATCTCCACCGTGTCAAAATAATCGTCCGACTCTTCGACATGCGGCTCGATACCGCGCCTTCTGAGCGCGGCCGCCATGACATCCCCGCGCGTTTTGACCGCACGGAACAGGATCACTATATCCCTGGCCTCAGCCTTTCTGATCTCACCTGTCTTGGTATCATGGAACTCAGTCCCTATGAGTTCCTCCGCAAGTCCTGCGATGTATTCTGCCTCAGCCTCTTCCTTGCTGAGTTCAGCCGTCTCATCGTCTTCCTCACTCACTTCCGCCTCACCGGCAGTCAGTATGTGGACCTCCGGGATGAAGTCGTATTCAGGATCGCACTTCGCTCCCGCATACAGCCTGGCCCTGTCGTCATAGCCTTCCATGACATCTTCGAATACCCGGTTTATATAATTGATGGTTGCTTCGTTCGACCTGAAATTCATGCTCAGATCGATCGCCGTGCCGTCAGGCTCTTCGCCGTCTGAGAATTTCCTGTACATCTCCTGGAATATCTCCGGCTCAGCCTGCCTGAACTTGTATATGCTCTGCTTGACATCGCCTACCCTGAAGACGTTGTCAGGCCTTGCGATGCTGCTTATGAGTTCTTCCTGGATGCGGTTGGTATCCTGATACTCATCCACGAATATGTAGTGAAAACGCCTGCGGAGAGTCTCTGCAGCTTCTTCATTCCGGAGTATGCGGACAGCGATGTGCTCCATGTCGGCAAAATCCATGACACGTCGCTCGCGCTTTTTCGCTGCATACCGCCTCTCAAACTCCTCGAGCATCCTGATGTAGTACACCGTGTACTTATATGTGGCATTCATCTCATCAAGACGCGTCTTAAGATCAGGTGTCATGTATTTGGTGTTCCACCCGTTGATTTCTTTCTTATAAGCATCTCTCAGAGCTGATACTTCATCCTTGATCGTGCTGTAGGCCTCTTTCTGCTCCTTGCCTGCCACGAGCCTTATGAACGAAGCAGCAGTTACCCTCTCGAGCATCTCCATGCTGAGATTTCCGCCGGAAACCGCATCTCTGTATTCATGCAGCATCTGCACCTCAGGAGCGAGTTTTTCCTCATACATGTCCTCCAGGCCTGCATCGAAGAACAGCCCTCTTATACGGTCAGCAGAATTGCACGCAGCTGTAAAAGTCTCCTCTGCATCAGCTGCCATCGCTGCCTGCAGTCCGGAGCCCTCGAAGGTCTCTTCTGTCACGTTCAGTTGCTCAGCCTTACCATAGGCCCAGTCAAAATAGTCAGGCACGGAGCGGAGCCCCGCATATGCGCTCAGCATCCTGTCCTTGAACGAATCCTCCTGGCGCTCCTCGCTGTACAGCCTCATGAATTCCCTGAATCCGACGCTGTTAACTGCATCAGTGATCTCCCCGGAATACGGATGTGACGCCGCCTCATCAGCTGTAATATCCAGGATATGGTCATTTTCAAACCCTTCTTCGAACAGCTCAGCGAGGGCCTCGCGCCTCATCAGTTCTCCCTGAACCTCGTCACAGGCCTTGAAATCCGGATCGGAGTCCGTCTCATAGAAGAACTCTCTTATTACTCTCAGGGCAAAACTGTCTATTGTTGTTATGTACGCACGATAAAGCCGCGAGAGCTGCTCCTTCAGACGTTTTGTGTCTTCCGGGTTCTCCCGCATCCTTTTTCTTATTGCCGATGCAAGTCTCAGCTTCATCTCAGCGGCCGCCGCATTAGTGAAGGTCACTACGAGGAGCTCGTCAACATTCGCTTTGCCCTCGAGAATGATTCGCAGGATTCTCTCGACCAGGATCGCAGTCTTTCCCGATCCTGCCGCCGCAGATACCAGTACCGACTTATCAAGTGTTTCTATCGCCTGTATCTGTTCAGGCGTGTATTTAACTGCCATACGGATATTTTAACACAATTAGTCTCTTTACGGTT
Organism: uncultured Clostridia bacterium; assembly: GCA_946402595.1. Taxonomy (GTDB): domain Bacteria; phylum Bacillota; class Clostridia; order Peptostreptococcales; family Anaerovoracaceae; genus Crickella. The sequence goes on along the minus strand of CAMIWY010000061.1, from coordinate 2,409 downwards.
AATCTGTGATACAATAACGACTGGCACGATAAGAGGGATAACTACACCCGGGGGCGTGCTGCCCCAATAAGGAGAATTAAAATATGAAACACAGACCATCAATGCTGATGATCCTCGACGGTTTCGGGATCAGAAAAGAAACTTACGGCAATGCTATTGCCGCAGCGAACACTCCTGTACTCGATGAGATGTTCGCAAAATATCCGTTCATTACTATCGAAGCAAGCGGTGAGCCGGTGGGACTCCCTGCAGGACAGATGGGTAATTCCGAGGTCGGCCACCTCAACATCGGTGCCGGCAGCGTCATCTACCAGAATCTCCTGAAGATCACAAGATCTATCCAGTCAGGCAAGTTCTTCGAGAACCCTGCACTTCTCGGCGCAATGAAGAATGCCGCAGCAGGACACACGCTCCACGTGATGGGCCTTGTATCTGACGGCGGCGTGCACAGCCACTTTGAACACCTCAAGGCTGTGATCGACATGGCTAAGAAGAACGGAGTTGAGGACGTAGTCGTACACTGCTTCCTCGATGGAAGAGATGTACCGCCTAAGAGTGCTATGACATGGCTAGGAGCACTCGAAGAGTACATGAAAGAAGAAGGCGTAGGCCGCATCGGTGTCATCTCCGGCAGATTCTACGCAATGGACAGAGACAAGAGATGGGAGAGACTTGTAAGAGCATATGATGCACTGACTCTCAGCGAGGGACTCCACGCTTCATGCTCACAGGAAGCCATCGACGCTTCGTACGCTAAGGATGAGACAGATGAGTTCGTTCAGCCTACAGTAGTCAATGCAGCACCTATTAAGACAGGAGACTCGGTCATCTTCATAAACTTCAGACCTGACAGAGCGCGCGAGATCACAAGAGCTCTCGTTGACCCTGATTTTGACGGATTCGAGAGAAAGTCCTTCCCTCAGGATCTCACTTACGTATGCATGGCTGAGTATGATGCAACAATGCCTAATGTTACTGTCGCATTCCCGCCTGAGGATGTCGATCCGACGCTCGGAAAGACGATCGCAGACCTTGGCCTGAGACAGCTGAGGATCGCTGAGACAGAGAAGTACGCACATGTAACATTCTTCTTCAACGGCGGAGTCGAAGAGCCTAACAAGGGAGAAGACAGGATCCTGATCCCGTCACCTAAGGTAGCAACATACGACCTGCAGCCTGAGATGAGCGCACCTCTCGTTGCAAGCACCGTCATCGAGAAGATCAACGAAGGCACATACGACCTGATCATACTGAACTTCGCTAACCCTGACATGGTAGGACACACAGGAGTATTCGATGCTGCAGTGAAGGCCATTGAGACTCTCGACGGCCTCGTAGGCCAGATCGCAGAGGCCATCCTCGCTCAGGACGGACAGATCCTCCTGACTGCCGACCACGGCAACGCAGACACAATGCTCGATGAGAACGGAAACGTTGTCACCAAGCACAGCACCGCAGAGGTTCCTCTCTGCCACATCTGCAACGAGCCTGTACCATTTAAGAAGACCACAGGCAAGCTCGCAGACCTCGCACCTACTCTCCTGACACTCATGGGCCTCGAAGTACCTGCAGGCATGGAAGGCGACGTGCTCGTATAGGCGCAAATACTTGTACACATAAAGGTAAAAGTAAGAAAACGACAAGGATCTTCTCATAAGACCTTGTCGTTTTGCGTTACAATTGCCTGTTTATACAAGTATTTACTTGTGATTAACGAAATCACTCAGAAGATCGATGGCCTCGACATATCCGTCGAATCCTTTGCCTGCGATGGTTCCGATTGCTGCTGTTCCTGTATATGTGTGATGGCGGTAATCCTCGCGGAGAAGAGGCTCTGCAATATGCACTTCCACTACAGGCGTCCTGACTGCTCTCATAGCATCCATAATCGCGATACTGGTGTGAGCATAGCCGCCCGGATTGAGTACGATGCCGTCATAGTTTTCGAAATAAGCCTGATGGATCTCATCGATGATGTCGCCTTCATGATTGGTCTGGACGAACTTGAGCTCGTTCTCTTCGCCCCTCTGCTCTCTGATGAAGTCCACGAGTTCCTCATATGTTCCTGTTCCGTAGATCTCAGGTTCCCTTACTCCGAGCAGATTCATATTAGGTCCATTTATTATCAGCAATTTCATTCAGATACCTCTCGATTTTCTTAGCTATATAATACACAAAGCCCTTGAGCTCGTAATTATAGGTATTGCCTTCTCCGGTCCTGGCGCGGCGCTCACCGAATATCCTCGAATTCAGTATTGACATGTCAGCGACTCTCCGGTATACCCGGTCTCTCGCATTGAAGAATTCGGCAAGGCCCCTGTTGATGCTGATCTGACGGCCCCTCTTGTCCAGCATATCGAGCGGACGCTTAACGTATACTACTATACCGTTTGATCTGAGCAGATCACG
>CAMIWY010000060.1 GCA_946402595.1 uncultured Clostridia bacterium | reverse complement strand
AATCCGAAGAGAGGGTCGAGAAGGCAATGGAAGAGTATGATGCTGCCATGGATGAAGCAGCGGGCAAAAGCAACTGAAATAAAGGGGAGCGGCCATTGTGAAGAGGCGCTCGATAATGCTGCCTGAGGCATGTGCATTGGCATTCATGAAAACAGAACATAGTGCAAAATAAGCGGGCCGCCCGGAAGGGCGACCCGTTTTGCATTAGTCCGGAGCGGACTGATTTCAGCAATATGCGTTTAGCCTACAGCGGGATGTCTACAGGATCCCAGCCTTCATCCTGATACTTTGTGAAGTTCAGGCTGTTGGCCTTTACGAAATTCGCGATTGTCTCAGCTCTGAGCTTCTCGCGCGCTTCGCTGTCGCTGTTGACTTTCATGAAGGCATCATACTTGTCTCCGAAGATCTCCTTGGCACTTGACTCGAAATTGCCCCCGTCAGCTACGGTGTCCATCTTGACTACTTCGTATTCGTCGTCATCCTTCTTGAGATGGATGAGTCCCGGGTAGTCGCCTCCCGATGCTGCCTTGAGTGTGTCGCCTTCACCGTTGTAGTTGATTACCCAGAAGTCACCCCATACGAGGATGTCGGATGCATTGGAATCATCAGTACCGACGATCGATACGATCGGGATGTTGTACTCCGCATCCGGATATCCCTCTGAAAGCTCGTCAGCGACATATTCATACACAGCAGCTTCGACAGGATCGCTTCCGGCGTAGCCGTGCTCAGCGGCATCGGCAATTTCCTCAGCAGCATCAGCTGTGTTTTCTTCAGCAGCAGGTGCAGACTCCTCAGCAGGAGCAGCCTCGTTATTGTTGCCTCCGCAGGCCGTAAGAACGGTGAACGAGAAGATCATCAGTAAACTCAGTAATAAAGCCAGTTTCTTCTTCATGTCTGTTCCCCCCCCTTCAGGTTATATTTATCCTCGTTGTGTATTGTATTCTTTTTGAATATTATAATCCTTTTCTGTAAGAAGAGGAAGAATACAACAACTCTGCTGCAGAAATCAAGCTTTTCAGCAAAATTCCCGCTCATAAATGAGATAATAATTATCGGATGGCACAGCCGATGTGGTGCATGTTGTGATGGGGCTATGCTAATATATGTGTATTAATTGTTAAAAAGGTAAAACAGATGGGGGAGAGACATGAGCAACGGAGAAGGAAAGAAGAAGCATTCAGGCTGCAGAACAGTCCTGATAGTCCTGCTTGTGATCATTCTGCTGATCGTGGCAGGAGTATTTGTATTTTTCAAAATGCACGAAGATGAGCTTAAAGAAGCAATGACCTCGATCGACTGCAGCGTTCCGGTAGGAGAGGAAGCACCTGACTTTGAGGTGACAACTACAGACGGAGAGACGGTAAGCATGAAAGGTCTCCTTGAGGGCAAGGATGCGCTGGTAGTGGTCCTGTTCGCTACATGGTGCGGACCTTGCGAAAAGGAATTCCCGTTCATGGACGAGGTATATCAGGAGAATAAGGACAGGATCTCAATGATCGCGCTGGATGTCGACATGCTTGACAATGAGGACGGAGCGAAGAAATATGCGGAGGAACACGGGCTGTCATTCCCTATAGCGTATGCTGACAATCTGCCTGAGTCGATTTACACAACAGCATATCCTACTACATTCATCATTGACCGTACCGGAACGATCCAGTTCTGCAGAGTCGGCTCGATCCCGGAGAAAGCGACTTTCGAGAAGATAGTAGGGACATTCACGGGAGATGATTATCAGCCAAGGCAGCTCGGATACTATTCCTTCTATGGATATGCGGGCAAAAAGATGATACCGGGAATAGAGTTCAGTGTTACGTCGGAGTCGGGCACGGAGACATATACCACAAACGAGGACGGATACTATCATCTGTTCACGGATAAGCCGGAGAACATGAAGGTCAAAGTGCTGAGCGTTCCTGACGGGTGCGAAATAGACGGAACCGGTGAGAAAGAGACCGGAATAATGTCTGCGCCGGTAAGCCTTCCGGTGAAATAAAAAGAGAGGAGCAGTTATGAAAAGAATCACTGTTTTGTTCGTTATCGCACTTAGCGTACTTGTTCTGGCGGGCTGCGGCGGCAGCGGTGCGGACAGCGCCTCAGCGGCTCCGGAGAACCCGGGCAATGTTTACCGCGTCATAACCGTAGATGAATCAGGCGCCCCTGTAGAAGGAACTGCGGTTCAGTTCTGCTCTGCTCAGATGTGCCTTATGGATCAGACTGATGCGGACGGAATCGCGGTATTCGAGCAGGAAGAAGACAGTTCATACACGGTGCACGTTTACAAGGTTCCTGAGGGATATGCTGAAGATAAGACCGAATATCCAGTTCCTGAGACCTACGGAGATGTCACAATAACACTAAAGGCGGAATAATATGGAAGAAAAATTCGATATCCAGCAGTACCTTGCTGACGGTGTTGAGCAGGTCGTAAAGGATGCTCTCAAGGCTACACTCAAGGATCCGCGTGAAAGCGCTTTCCTTGCAAAATTCGCACTTGCCAGTGCAAAGGCCAACAAGATAAGAGTAGAAGAAGAAAAGAACGGTCTTCATGTCCCTTCATATCTCATCGCAAGCATAACCTCGAGCTGCAACCTGCACTGCGCGGGCTGCTATTCACGTGCCAACAACGCCACGGTAGACTGCGAGGCGACAAGGCAGCTCAATGACGAGGAGTGGCTCAGGATATTCAAAGAGGCAGAAGAACTCGGCATCAGTTTCATCCTCCTTGCAGGCGGAGAGCCTATGCTGAGAAGAGATGTTGTCGTTGCAGCGGGCACGATGCCGAATATAATTTTCCCGGTATTCACCAACGGCACATACATGGATGAGAGATATTTTGAACTTCTCGATAAGTGCCGCAACATCATCCCTGTCATGAGTATCGAGGGAGGAAAGGAAGAGACCGACTCGAGGCGCGGAGAAGGCGTATATGACAGACTCATCTCCAACATGGATGAGCTGCACTCAAGAGGCCTTATTTACGGAGTATCCGTTACAGTAACCAAGGAGAACCTCGGCGAGGTGTATTCGGATGAGTTCCTTGACCTCATGAGATCAAGAGGATGCAAAGCGGTATTCTACATCGAGTACGTGCCTGTCACCGACGAAAGCCAGGAGCTTGCACCGGACGATGACGACAGAGCCTTCATGACGGAGCGCATGGACTATCTCAGAGCCAACCATGACGATATGATGTACATCGCTTTCCCCGGAGACGAGAAGAGCTCGGGCGGATGCCTCGCAGCAGGAAGAGGATTCTTCCACATCAACTCTCACGGCGGAGCAGAGCCTTGCCCGTTCTCGGCATATTCGGATATCAACGTAAAGGAGACATCCGTACGCGAAGCCCTGAATTCAGGTCTTTTCACTGCACTGAGAGAAGGCGGAGTCCTCTCGGGCGAGCACATCGGAGGCTGCGTCCTGCATGAGAAGAGAGACCAGGTCGAGGCAATAATTGCGGGGCAGAAAGCGTCCGCGGTATAATATACAGGATGACAGAGACGGCATCTACTTTATAAAGGCCAAGGGACACACCCATGGCAACAGTTGCAGCACCGGTAAAATACAGCGGGGTATGAAGTTATGGCAAAAGATAATGAAAGCCTCAAGGCGGAGATGATCGAAGCGATCAGATCCGGCGGAGCGTGGTTCAGCACAAGAGAAAACAACTACCTCAAGATAGCGGACAGCGGTGAAGGAGGAAGGCTGTGTGCCAGAGAGTGCATCGTCAGTAACGGTGAGGTCTCTGGCAAAGCGTATACCTTCGGGACTGACTGGTTCGATATCAGCTTTCACGGCAGGCTCGTGGATATCTATGTCGATCCTGACACGCTTAAGGTGTGGGATGAGGAAGAGCTGAACGGGAGCGGAAAGCTTGCAGCATTCTGCAAACAGGCTGACAGCGAAGCTCTCGCGGGCGATCTTCATCCTTATCACATAGATGGAGCGCCTTTTGCCGAGAACCTCATGCCTTCGGAAGCGAGGATGGGCCGCAAGGATGGCATCCTTTCCAAAATAAACATAGCCATAGTGGACGGGAAGAAAGTCCCGGTCACTAAGGAAGAGAACTGATGCTGCTTGCTGCTCAGGCTCATCCGGAGCAGTACGGAGACCTCATCGTAAGAGTTTCCGGCTTCAGCGCGTATTTCACAGGCCTGAATCTCACAACTCAGAATGAGATCATAGAGCGTACCGAAAACTGATTATAGAGCGCACTGATAATTAATCAGATAGCGTACTGAAAACTGACCGCTGAAGCTGACCTGACTTGTGCTATTATTGTTCTGACATATATGAGACGCGCACTGCGCCGGGATGAGGAAGAACAGTAACAGACATGACAGCAGCTGAACGAATAAATGAAAAATGCAGAAACTGCAACAGGATGTGCATGAATTCCCTGACCGTTATCTCCTCTGTCGATGAGGAGAGATGGCAGAAGATCATGGACGCTGCAGTGAGAAAGAAATATCGCAAGGGAAGCTATCTCTTCAGAGAGGGCGACCCTTGCGATGGTGTTTATCTGATTATTTCGGGCAAAGCAAAGCTGCGCACCTATGATGCGGACGGAAGGGAAGAGATCGCAGGCATATTCTGGTTCGGTGAGGTCATATGGGAAGGCCTGTTCATTGAAGGAAGCACATATCCTTATGACGCGGTATGCCTTGAGACAACAGACTGCTGCAGGATACCGAGAGAAGATCTCGAAGCCCTGATGGGTGATCCGGCTGTTGCGGTAGAAGTCATAAGACTTCTGAGCCGCAAGCTAAGAGCTGCAAACGAGCGCGTGCTGCTTCTTACAACTGAGGACCCTAAGGCAAGGCTTGCCGGATTCCTGCTGAGACAGAGCAAGTATGCTGAGTCGGATACGGTCGTCATGAGACTCGAAGAGATATCTGCAAGCATCCACTTAAGACCTGAGACAGTCAGCCGCAAGATCAGGGAACTGGAAAGGGAGAAGCTTATAGCAAAGACCGGTCAGAGCAGCATAAAACTGCTGGATTTTCAGGGGCTGAGAGATACGTACAAGAGCTGAAAAAAGGGACTGCGTAACACATATTTGAGCCCGGAGATAAATAAAAAAATAACTAATATAAAATTGATTATAATCAATTTTCCCGCATGTCCAAAGTGTTATCCTACGCACTGTAAAGAAACAAAAGTAACCAACCGGTAAGAAAGGAGAACACGGACATGATGGATTTAGTTGTAGGAACAGCAGTACTTGTACCTTCACTTTACTGGTCAGCAATCGTTGCTGCATCCGTAAAGGCAGTCGCAAAGAAAGACAATTAATCTTACCGGTGAGGGGGAGATACATACTGAAGACCCGCGAAGGCGACGCATCCGCTGCCGACGCAGGTCATTTTGTTTGCTGCGATATTTGAGAACAGGTAGACCGTCAGTTGAAACGCTTTGCCAACAATATCAGTTTTTTAGAACATATCAGCCGCTAATGTGGTATTATCAGTATACGTCACATAATGTTTCAGTAATGTGTTATGCATGGCATGAGGAAATGCCGTTTGTAAAGTGGGGTGCGTTATGAAGGCATTAGAAGACAAGATACTGGCTGAAGGAATGCTGCTTCCTGGAGGAGTGCTCAATGTGGGCAGGTTCCTCAATCAGCAGATAGACACGGTGTTCCTTAAAGAGATTGGGGCCGAGATCGCCAGGCTTTTCGAAGACTCCGGCGCTACCAAGATCCTGACTGTTGAGGCATCAGGGATAGCGGTCGCTGTTGCTGCGGGAATGGCGATGGACCTGCCTGTCATATTCGCAAAGAAGAGCAGGACGGCGAATATAGACGGAGATGTATACACATCGCTGGTCTACTCATTCACACATGACAGAGAGAACCACATCATGGTCAGCAAGACCTATCTGCCTGCGGGTGAGAAGATACTGATCGTGGATGATTTCCTTGCGCACGGAAGCGCTCTGAACGGACTGATCGCAATTGCCGAAGACGCTGACTGCGAGGTCGTCGGATGCTGTGCTGCCATAGAGAAGGGTTTCCAGATGGGCGGGGACAACCTGCGTGCAAGAGGCTACCGCGTTGAATCACTGGCTATAATCGACCAGATGGATGAGACCGGGATAGTGTTCAGACTGCAATAGGCGGGGCTTCACTATACTGCGGAATGCTGATACATCATTGATGCATCCCGCGCATGCACATCATGATATAAGACAGAATTAATAATAAGACAGATAATATTGCGCTGCAGGACATCTACTGAAGGGTAGCAACTGCAGCGTTTCAGATTGAGGGGGGTATTCAATGCTGTTAAAGCAGGATTTCTATTTCAATTCACTCGGTGCGAACAGGCCGCTTCATATAAGGGTGCCTGATAATGGAGAGGGACCGTTCCCGGTCATGTACTTCTTCGACGGACACAACCTGTTCCGTGATGAGGATGCGACATACGGGAAGTCCTGGGGACTGGATGAATATATGGCTGGCTGGGACAAGCAGCTCATAATAGTCGGAGTCGAGTGCGCGCATGAGGGCAATAAGAGGCTTTCGGAATATCTGCCTTACGGCAGGGGCAGTGGATGGCTCAGGGGAATCGAACCTCTCGGCGAGGCGACGATGCAGGGCATCGTATACGAGCTCAAGCCGTACATCGATTCGAATTTTCCGGTAATGCCTTTCCGCGAGTGCACCGCAATAGGCGGCTCGAGCATGGGCGGCCTGATGTCGGCCTATGCGCTTGTAAGATACAATCAGTACTTCTCCAAAGCCGCGTGCGTTTCGCCGTCCATCGGCAGCGTCAACGGGATGCTCTGGCATGACATGAACAATACTTACATGGATCCGGACACCCGGGCCTTCTTCTCCTGGGGAACACAGGAGGGCTACGGCGGCATCAAGGATCCTGATTCAGAAGACAGATCAAGCTGGCTGTACCGTACGATCAGAGGTACCGCCAACAAGGTGGAGGCTGCAGGCGGCAGGGCAAGAATGTACTGTCAGGTAGGCGGCAGGCACTGCGAGGAGGACTGGGAGAAGCAGCTCGGACTCTTCATGCCTTTCCTGTGGCAGGACGCGTGAAGAGGGGCATAGCTGAACAGCTGGTATGCAATAATTGAGGCTGGAATCATGCGGATAGCCCCGAAACCTTGAAAAATGGCTGAAAACTATAGCATTTTACTTTGAAATAGCGTATACTCTCTTCTTGTAGGGTCGCGAATCGGGCGGCCGGTTTAAAAAAAGGAATCAAATTAATATAGTTTATTCAAAGGAGAGAATCAAAATGACAAAGGCAGATTTTATCGAAAAGTTCGCTGAGAAGACTGGTTTCACAAAGAAGGACGCTGCAGCTGCAGTTGACGCTTATCACGAAGTAATCGCTGACGCTATGAAGGCTGGCGACAAGGTTGTTATCCCTGGCGTTCTCAAGGTTGAGGTTAAGGAAATGGCTGCAAGAACAGGCCGCAACCCACAGACTGGCGAAGAGATGCAGATCCCTGCAAAGAAGGCTATCAAGGCTAAGTTCTCTGACAAGCTGCTTGGCTAATTACAGAGATAACATCTGAATATTATCAGAAATACGAAAGAGCTCCGGATGATTTCCGGAGTTCTTTTTATGTCCTGAGTCCCTTGCATGAAAAGAGGGACGGCCAATAATAGCCATCCCTCCTGAAATTCTACGAGCGACAACTTGCAGTTTTAATCTGCGTAGTAGAGAGAAACA
>CAMIWY010000059.1 GCA_946402595.1 uncultured Clostridia bacterium | reverse complement strand
AGAGAAATTATATAGAGATAGATAAAAAAGATGCGGTCGCAAGAGGGTACACACCGTGCTCCAAATGCGGCGGATAAAAAATGAAACACACACCACAGAAATGAAAACACGGAGGGATACTAATGGACACCATAAAACATGGTCTGAACGGGTACAGGATCCCTGCATACATGGAGGAGATCCTTACGCATAATTACTGCCCGTATTTTGTTCGCATGACGATCGTAAGAGATGGTCAGTCCTACAGATTCTCATACAGACCGGGCAGACTCACACGTCTGGATACAGATGCACTGGATATCTTTGAAAGGCTGATGCTTCTGAGATCACTGATATCTGTCTGTGAAGCAGCACATGGATATCTGATAGGCCCGGAGAATTACCTGCTGGAGCCTGAACTTATATATACGGAGGGAGGCACACTTACCGCGGGAAAGCTCAGGATAATGTTTTATCCGGATATCAGGAAAATGAGACTGCCTCAGAAACTGATGCAGTTTACTGAAAGAATAAACAGCGGACTCGGTAAAGACGACAGACAGATACTGTCTCAGCTGAGAGAGATCATTGAGACAGAAGACATCAACAGAGTGAAGATGTTTCTGGACAAACAGATAGTGAGAATAGAGAGCCGGTCATTCGGCATAGCGGGATAAAAGGAGTGATCAGCATGAAAAGATATATAAAGATACTGATCGCGATCGCGGTCATCATGACTTTAATAACACCTTCTGCGGGAGTCGGAAGAGTTCTCGCAGCAGAACAGGATACATCGCCGGCGATGCAGGCAGAATCATCTGAAAGCACTGAACCGGCGGATAACGATAATAACGACTCAAGAACTGCAGCTGATAATGCTGCTGATGAAAATAAAGATGGAGATAAAGCAGAAGATAATGCAGGAAGCGATTATCATGAATGGCAGACAGATACAGATGAGTATGACGCTGATGAAATGACTGAAATAGTATTCATACTCAGAGGAGCGGAATCTGTCAGTGCTGCTATAGATTCTGATTATGAGGCAGATGAATCAGGGATCGAATATGACGAGGTGATCCGTAACGGTGATAAGCGCGAGCTCGCGAGAGGAAGCTCTGTGAGGATACAGGGTATAAGCGGCAGCTATATCCGCGCAGCATATGGATCAACGGAAGATGAGGCGGTGAATAATCCGGATCCTGAGATCTCCGGAGAAGGAAAGTCCGTATCCATAGCGCAGGACGGCAGCGGTTATATCTATATCAAAGTCGCTCAGAAAAAAGAGGACATCATAGATGAAAATACTAACACCTGTGAGATCGCTGATGACGAGGAAGGAACTATCACATACTCAGATGTAAGCGTTGAGAAGGCGAAAGAAGGATCTTCGCAGAATTCATTCCCGAAAACGGGGCAGGTATTCACCGGAATGGCTACTCTCAGAGATAATATCCCGAGAAGACACGGCTCCGTAGGATATATGGATCCTGACAATGGATGGCTCAAGGAGAATACAACACTCAAATCCATTGCCGCAGTGTGCATATCTGGTCCGTCAAAGTCGCTTGGATCCAAGAACACAAAGTTTATCTATTCATGCAAGATCCTTTCAGCTGATCCCAAAACCGGGATAATCAAGGTAGGGATCACTTTCAAGCCTGTAAGCAATAAACTCAATCTTTCCAAGGGAATACTGGGAACACAGGTAATGTACAAATCGACTTTTGTGACCCTGCACCCGCGCACAGGCTATCTGACTCTTATGAAGAAACAGACTGCCGAGAGCAGAGACTATCTGAAAGAATACCCGGCGAACTATTCTCTGGAAGGAGCCAGGTACAGGCTGTATACGGATGCCGGATGCACTTCGCAGGCAAAGGATGCTGACGGTAACGTGATCGAACTGATAACAAAGGATGACGGAACGACCGATGTAATAGAAATCGAACCCGGAACGTATTATGTGAAGGAGATATCGGCATCAAAAGGATTCCTTCTCGACAAAAAAGTCAGAAGTGTCACTGTCTCTACTGATAACACACTGAGTTCACCGGCGATTGTCATCTCCGAGGAAAAGCCGGGATATACGAATCTTAAAATGATCCTGGTCAAGGAAAATGACAACTACGGTTATAAGAGACTTGCCGGAGCCAGATATGAGCTCTCATATTACGAGACAGATCCTGATGATCCGGTCATAAGCGATTCCACTCTCAAGGCTTCATGGGTATATGAGACGAGGTATATGGAAACTCCCGATGGTATCAGGACCGCAGGCATAGACTTTGCAGAAGATGAGCCGGTAAGCGGCAAGTCATATATTGAAGACGGCAAAAGGGTGCTGCCTATCGGTGTAATAAAGCTGAGAGAGATCAAAGCGCCAAAAGGGCTGGCCGTAGACAAGAGGGTGTACACAGGTACAGTCAGACTTGACGGAGACAGTACGAAGCTGTCAGTCAACGGGCAGGATTCCCTGACGGTAAGATATGGTGACAGGCTCACTCATGAAGAAGAGTACAAGTCAGTCAGCCTGGCTGTCAGAAAAGTGGATGCGGAAACAGGTCAGCCTGCAGCAGAAGGCAGAGACAGAAAATACTCTGCAGGCTCTCTTGCAGGTGCTGTATACGAGGTGTACTTTGAGGATAATGACCTTGATAAGAACGTGAAAGTCGGCGAGATCGTAACAGATAAAGATGGTCATGGTACTCTTGATAAAGACTCCAGGACGGGAGATAAACTTAAACCCGGAAGATATTTCATAGAAGAAAAGAAAGCATCCCCGGGATATGCTACCGACAGATTCTCGGAAAGGAATGCTGTAAACAGATATGAAGACGGAAAGCATATTGTTTCTGCCAGGGCAGACCTTGATAACGGCATCACCGTCTATGAGTATCAGGTCACATCGCATGAGATGCATCATGAATCTTATATAAGTAAGACAGATGCAGTGACATCAGAGGAGCTGCCCGGAGCAAAGCTGCAGGTCATAAACGCAGACGGAAATATAGTTGAAGAGTGGGTCTCCGGAAGTGAGCCGCATCTCATCAAAGCTCTGCCTGACGGCAAGTACACCCTGAGAGAGATCACGGCTCCGTACGGATATGATATAGCTGAGGATGCGGAATTCGAAGTGAAAGCTGATAAAGTCGCTAATAAGGTCGAAATGAAAAACAAGCCGGTAACGATCGCTACACAGGCTGCAGATTCAGCTACATCATCGCATGCGGGAATTCTAGCACAGGAAGAGAAGATCACGGACAAGGTCGCGCTGACAGGGCTGATAAAGGGCAGAAAGTATAAAGTGACCGGAAAGCTTGTCGATAAGGATACGGGAGAAGCTGTAGAAAATGCAGAGGCAGAACAGGAATTCGAAGCTGTATCTGATGAGATGACGATAGACCTTGAATTCACTGTTGACTCGTCAGCATTCACGAAAGAATCTTCACTGGTTGCTTTTGAAAAACTGTACAGAATCAGCAAAGTTCACGACATCGAAGGAGAAACTGTTCCTGTCGAGCTTCAGAAGCATGAGGATCCTGACGATGAGGATCAGACGGTGCATTACGGCGGAATCGCATACACAGAAGCTACAGGTGAAGACGGGGAGCATCTTATAACCGGTGACAGGGATTCTCTTATCATCGATACAGTAGCTTACAGGAATCTGTCAGTGAAAGAGGAGTACAGACTGGAAGGTGAACTGTATGACCAGACTGCCGGCAAACTCCTCGGGATCACTTCGTCTGCTGTCTTTACTCCATCGGAAAATGACGGAACAACGGAATTACAGTTCAGGGCAGATACGGGATCTCTGGCAAATCATGCAATAGTTGTTTTCGAAAGGCTGTATTCAGGAAGCGTACTGATAGATGAACATTGTGATCCGGAAGATAAGGCGCAGACAGTCTACGTAACAAAAGAACCGGAGAAGTCTCCGGCTCCTAAAACAGGTGATGACAACCTGCTGAAGATCTATGCAATTATAACTGTACTTGCTGTGACTGAGCTTATATTCATATACGCGGCAAGACGCAGAGCAGGAAGACGGTACAGAAGATGACCTGACCTGAACAGATCGGGCATAGTAATCACAGCAAGTGCAGAATCAGAGGTACTCCTGAATGAGGGGCTCGATCCTGTAGAAAGGCAGACCGACAACATTTTCATAGTCGCCGTCTATGTGATCGATGTATCTTCCGAAATAGCCCTGGATGGCGTATGAGCCGGCCTTGTCATAAGGCTCTTCGCGGGATATGTAATCGAGAATATCGGCATCTGTATAGTTCTTGCACCACACTTCTGTGGTATCGCTCAGGACATTGCAGGTGCCGGTATCTGTGTCTATAAGTGCAACACCGGTGACAACATAGTGGAAGGTGCCTCTTATGGAATCGAGCATGCGATAGGCATCCTCGTGATCCACGGGCTTACCCATGAGTTCGTTCTTCCATACGATGGTATCCGCGCCGATTATAATGTGACCTGACCACTTCGGATCATCCTTCACCGCTTTGTAGCAGGCTTCAGCTTTGCGCTTTGCCAGCATCTCGACAGCGGCATTCATACCGATTCCTTCCGGCAGGGTCTCGTCCGTATCTGTCGGCATGATAGCAGCATCGATGCCGTGCTTATGCAGGATCTCGATCCTTCTTGGTGATTTTGATGCGAGTATTACTTTCATGGTCGTCCTTTTCTGATGTATTATATATTTCATCAGAATTATAGATAACAGGGCACGTCTAATCAAGATTATTCAAAGATTCCTGTTGACATTGCGGTATACTCTGCTTATAATAACTGAGGTCAAAGCAGAAGTTATCCGCTTCTCGCCTTGCAGACTAGCGTTGGCAGGGCTCAATACGTAGAGAGAATTCTATTGTTGCGGATGCTTGTGTGTCCGCAATTTTTAATTATTCGTACTGTTCCCGGTTGTAGATAATTGGAGGTAAGAACAATTAGTACTAAGGACAACAAACAGACCCAGATCAATGAGGAGATCAGAGCATCTGAGGTCCGCCTTATCGATGAGAACGGCGAAATGGTAGGTATCGTCAGCATTGACGAAGCTCTCAGCAGAGCAGAGAAGGCAGATCTTGACCTTGTCAATATCTCGCCTAATGCAGCTCCTCCTGTATGCAAGATACTCGACTACGGCAAATACCGTTACGAGCAGCAGAAGAAGGAAAAGACCGCAAAGAAGAATCAGCATGTGACAGAAATCAAGGAGATCAGACTGAGCGCATCCATCGAGGATCATGATGTCCAGGTCAAGGCCAAGACAGCAATGAAGTTCCTGCAGGACGGCGACAAGGTCAAAGTCTCACTGAGATTCCGCGGAAGAGAGCGCGACTACACACAGCTCGGCTTTAATGCCATGGCTAAGTTCGCTGATATGGTTTCGGAATATGGTGTTATCGAAAAGCCTGCCAAGATGGAAGGCCGCAGAATGAACATGTTCCTGGCGCCGAAGAAAGATAAGAAGTAGACAAAACATTCACATAGGAGGAGAGAACCCAAAATGGCTAAGAACAAGATGAAGTCACACAGAGGCGCTATGAAGCGTCTGCACGTTACAGGCTCCGGCAAGGTTAAGAGAAACAAGGCATACAAGAGCCATATCCTTACCAAGAAGACAGCAAAGAGGAAGAGAGGCCTCCGTAAGGCTACTACTCTTACAAGTGCAGATCTGAAGCGTATGCTGAGATCAATGGCTAAGTAATTCAGGAGGTGTATAGATATGGCAAGAGTAAAGAAGGGCGTTAACGCTCATAAGAGACATAAGAAAATTCTGAAGCAGGCTAAGGGTTTCTACGGCAGAAGAAAGAACACTTTCAGAGCTGCTAACCCTGCAGTAATGAGAAGCCTGAGATCTGCATATGCAGGCCGTAAGAACAAGAAGAGAGAATACAGAAGACTCTGGATCGCAAGAATCAACGCAGCTTCAAGAGCTAACGGAATTTCTTACAGCAAGCTCATGAACGGACTCAAGAAGGCCGGCATCGAGATCAACCGTAAGATGCTCTCCGAGATGGCAATCTATGATGCAGCAGGTTTCGCTACACTCTGCGAGACAGCTAAGAAGTATTGCTAATCTGGTAATATGTGATAAAGGTCGCGGGTTCAGGACTGCCTGGTCCCGCGATATTCATATCATGATGAGGACAGTACTATGGATTACTTTATAAGTCACATCGGAATCATTTTCATAGCTGCATGCTTCATTGCTGCATGTGCTGTGTTCTGGTGGTATCTGACAGACAAGAACGCCAGACTCAAGAGGCAGAGGGCAGAAGCAAGAAAGGCAGCTGCTCTTAAGAAAAGAGAGGAAGAAAACAATTCGGACTCCTGACCGACAAGAAGAGGCAAAACCGGGCTCCGTGATACGGAGCTTTTTTGCTGCTTTGACATAGTGCATCAATAATTGAAAAACACAACATATTGTGGTACTATTTAATATGTATTGGATTACAGAGGCTCAGCTAAGGGAGCCTTGGTATGAGGGAGTTTTTCACGGAGGGATGCTATGAAATGCCCGTATTGTAATTACGAAGACACCAAGGTTGTCGATTCAAGACCTGTTGAAGACGGTCTTGCTACAAGAAGAAGAAGAGAGTGTGCAAAATGCCACAAGAGATTCACAACATTCGAGAAGATCGAGAATTCTCTGCTTGTTGTAGTCAAGAAGGACGGCACCCGCGAGAGCTTTGACAAGAACAAGATCATCAACGGTATCATGAAGGCCTGCCAGAAGACCAAGGTCACTTATGATGATGTCCAGAGGATCGCAGACAACATCGAGCGCGGTCTCAGCAACACAATGGAGAAGGAGATCCAGTCGACCATGATCGGCAGACTTATCATGGAAGAACTCAAGAGAATAGACCAGGTTGCATACGTAAGATTTGCTTCGGTATATCAGGAGTTCAAGAGCGTTGATACATTCATTGACGAGATCAACAAGCTCAGATAATCATCAATTATTTCAGGAGATAACAGTTATATGATCAGAGTAGCTATTGACGGTCCGGGAGGCACGGGCAAAAGCAGTATAGCAAAAGAAGTTGCAGCAAGGCTCGGCCTTGAATATATCGATACCGGAGCGATGTACAGATCAATGGGTCTTAAGGCGCTCCGTGAGGGAGTTTCACCAGCTGACACGGAGGCAGTTGAGAAGATGCTCGCCGGTACAGAGATAGATTTCAACGATAATCACATGTATCTTGACGGCGAGGATGTCAGCGGACTCATCAGGACGAATGAGGTCTCCATGGCTGCTTCGGATATCTCCAAGCTTCCATGCGTCAGAGCCAAGGCAGATGCTCTCAGCAAGCAGCTGGCTGCGACCAAGAACGTCATAATGGAAGGCAGAGACATCGGTACGATCGTCATACCTGATGCCGAAGTCAAGATATTCATGACTGCTGCCCCTGAAGTAAGGGCTAAACGCCGCTACCTTCAGCTGCTGGAGGCAGGCAAGCCGGCGGACTATGATCAGATATTCGATGAGATACAGAAGAGAGACTATCAGGATTCTCACAGAGACTATCATCCTCTGAAACAGGCAGATGATTCTGTCCTGCTTGACACGTCAGATATGACCAAGGAGGAAAACATCGAAGCTGTCATTGATCTCATCAGAGAAAAGACAGGTGAGGAATTTGCAGGTCTGCATGCAGTCTCAGAATAACGACACCAAGAAAACACGTATAATTCAAGCCTCGTTCCTGTGAGCGGGGCTTGAAGTATGATATCCTTACGATGTGT
>CAMIWY010000058.1 GCA_946402595.1 uncultured Clostridia bacterium | reverse complement strand
GCGTCTTCACTCACTTCGTCGCCAACGAGCAGATCTACGACCGCCACATGGAAAATGCTGACGAGATGCTGAGAAGAGCCGCAGAACTTGAAGCAACAGAAAAAGCTGCAGGTGAGGCTCCGGCTGCTCCTCAGCTTGTGCTCCACAAGGAAGCAGGCTGTGAGTTCTCAGACATCACTCTCGAGGATTTCGAGATGATCAATTACGAACCTCTTACACCGCAGCTTAAGTTCGAGCTCGGTATCTAGGCATGTAAAGCATTGAATATGGCTTCCGCCACCGCAATATCCTGCGGGTAGGTGATCTTGATATTGCTGCTTTCACCTTTTACGATCTCAACAGGTTCACCTTTCCTGACGTAGATCCCTGCAGCGTCAGTGAGGACTTCTTTCTCTTTCACACTGAGGCTCATGTACAGGTCACGGAGCTTCATTGCCCTGAAACTCTGCGGTGTCTGTACCATCCACAGCCTGGATCTGTCAGGGACTTCTGTCACATACCTGTTGTCATCGGTCTCTATGATGGTATCCGTTGCCGGGAATGCGGTCTCGCATGCCCCGGTATTTTTTGCGGCCTGAATGTTCTCTCTGATCATCCGGTCTGTCACGAACGGTCTCACGGCATCATGCGTAACGATGATCGTCTCTTCGTCCAGATCGCCGTTCCCTTCAATGACCGCGATAGCGTTCATCAGCGTCTCATTACGTGTGCTGCCTCCGGCCGCAACCGTGATCCTTCCGGCTGCGCCGCTGCATGCCCGGGATGGGTCTGCCACCCGTATCTGGTCCTTCCCGAAGTGATCTGCCAGTATTTCTCCGGTATATCCGCACCAGCCGGCCGGAGTCATGACTATTATCCTGTCGATCCCGTCACACTCCACGAATCTCTCTACCGTATGAATGATTACCGGCTTGCCGCCGAACTCAAGGAACTGTTTTGGTCTGTCTGCGCCCATTCTCGTTCCGCTGCCGCCGGCAAGTACTGCTGCGTATATCATGCTTCTTTCCTTTTATAAACTCTGTCTTCCGGTGATTGTCCGTCATCATTTCCGGATTATTACAACAGTTCCCCTCTTGACTGAATTATAGAGCTTTCCCGCGAAGGATGGTCTCAGGTTTACGCATCCGTGCGATCCGTTTTTCAGATATGTTTTGTGGTTGGAGAACTGTTTCGATGATCTCCAGCTTGCATCATGCAGTCCGTACGCGGACCCCTTGAAAGCCATCCAGTACCTGACGTGTGAGTTCCAGGTCGGCCCTACAAGATTGATATTCCTCAGTTTACTGCGGACCTTGAAAACACCGGTCGGTGTAGGTGTCCTGCCCTTCGTTCCCGTGACAACATCAGATTTCAGTTTCTGCTTGCCGTTCTGGTAGTACCAGATGGTCTGATCCGAGATGTCCACGAGGACAAAAGTCTTATATCTGATCCTGTAGTATGGGACTCCGTTGATGGTCCCGTCCTTCGCGGTGGTGTACGTGTAGCCGTCTTTTGCTTTGAACTTTCCGTACATCACACCCCCGAGCTTATTCATGTGATACAGCTTGCTGTTAACGAAGTTGAAGCCGGGACCTGCCGGTTTCTTGTACTTGGTGAAGTAGAACTTGTAGCCGCCGGCATAGACCCATTTATTTTTGGTGTTTATGCTGACTGATTTCCAGTATATTCCGGTCGGAGTAAAATACAGCCATTTGACGGTATTGGTTCCTCTGGCTTTCATCTTTTGCCATCCGGAATAGACCTTGCCGTTACTGCCGAAGTAGTACCACTTGTTGTTGTCCTTGATCCACTTGTTCTTGGCGGTCAGTTTGGCGACAGTCTGTGTCTGGGTCTCACCGCAGCTGCACTTACGGACTTTCTTTCCGGTCTTGAAGTAAGTCGGCTTGACTGTAATTGTCCATGCACCATAGCTGTGAGTGTGCGGAATCTCCTTCTTGCTGAATGCGGCATAGTAAGTGATATTTCCTGTCACTTCAGGGAGATCAGCTGCAGCCTTTCCTGTTTCACTGCCCGGCTCTTCCGCCCAGCCTTCAAAGGTGTAATAATATGTGCCGTCCGAAGCCTTGGCAGGCTCCTCACCATCGAAAACAGGTTGTGATCCTGCCGCTACCCCTTCATCGACTTCAATCGGCTCTCCGGTTCCGTCCTGGTTCCTCCATGTGACAGTGTAGGTCGCTGCAGGCTCAGGATCTTCACCTTCACTGCTCTGTCCGCCAGGCTGCTCATTGCTGATCTGTTCACCGCTTCCGGCCTGACCTTCATCCGGACTTACTCCGTTATCACCGTCTGACTGAAGCTCTTCAGCAGAAGCACCGCCAGTCATTCCTTCATCGGCCGGCTGTACGCTTTCTGTATCTGCGAATACTGCAAGTGCCGAGGTAATCACCATCACCATCGCCAGCAGCAGTACCATTATTCTTGAAAGGGTCTTCTTCATGGCTCTTCCCTCGCTTTCCTGCATTGCTCCCTCAGATCAGGAGCCTTTCCTGCATTCAGTGCGTATACTTCCTCATGTTAAGTTCTGGTATTTAATTATACTGTATAAAATACAGCGATAGCAAGCGAGGCAGGCTCTGCAGCCTGCCTCATGTCTCTTCCTTATCTTATGTATCGCTTCTGTTACAGCTTCTCTGAATCGAGCACGATGGTGAACGGTCCGTCGTTCAGAAGTTCAACTGCCATGTGCGCTCCGAAAGATCCCTTCTCAACTACCGGGACTCTCTCTTTGCACTTCTCTATGATGTACTCATAGAGTGCGTTGGCCTTGTCAGGTGAACCTGCTTCTGTGAAAGATGGCCTGTTGCCCTTCTTGCAGTTGGCATACAGTGTGAACTGTGAGATGAGGAGAAGTCCTCCGTCCACATCCGCCAGTGACAGATTGGTTTTGCCCTCTGCATCCTCGTTGATGCGGAGCTTGATCATCTTGTCCACCATCTTGTCTGCAACGGCTTCGTCATCTGTATCACTGACGCCGATCAGGACCATATATCCCCTGCCGATCTTGCCGATGATCTCATTATCTACTGTTACGGATGCGTGCTGCACCCTCTGAATTACGAATTTCATGTAATAATATTTCCTTTTCTGTAATTATATTGCGATGTGACAAAAAGAACCGTCCCCACTGTCACATTATTCTCCATATCCCTGTGGATTATTACTCTGCCAGTTCCATGCGTCGCGGCAGATCTCGTCGATACCGCGCTTTGCCTCCCAGTGAAGGACCGCCTTTGCCTTGTCTGCGTTGGCCCAGCTGTCCTGAACGTCACCGGCACGTCTCGGTCCGATCTCATACCTGACCTGATGGCCGCAGGCTTTGCTGAATGCATTGACCATGTCGAGTACGCTGTACGGATTGCCTGTTCCAAGGTTGAACACCTCTGTGCCCTTGTGGCTGACTGCATATTCTGCTGCACGGACGTGGCCCTCGGCGAGGTCCATAACATGGATGTAGTCACGGCGGCATGTGCCGTCCGGTGTGTCGTAGTCATCGCCGAATACTGTCAGGTGGTCTCTTCTGCCGACTGCTACCTGCGAGATGTAAGGCATCAGGTTGTTAGGGATCCCCTGCGGATCCTCTCCGATCATGCCGCTCTCATGAGCACCTACCGGGTTGAAGTATCTCAGCAGAACTACCGAGAGTGTGTCGTTGCTTGCGAACTCTGCGTCTCTCAGGATCTGCTCCTGCATCCACTTGGTCCATCCGTACGGATTGGTGCATGCGCCCTTAGGCATGGTCTCGAGGAACGGCGGGATGTTGTCCTCACCATATACTGTTGCTGAGCTGGAGAATACGAAGTTAGTCAGTCCCAGCTCCTTCATGACCTCGAGAAGTGTCAGAGTAGTGTCGATGTTGTTCCTGTAGTACTCTGTCGGCTTTGCAACTGACTCGCCTACTGCCTTGAGGCCGGCAAAATGGATGATGCAGTCCGGCATCTCTGCCTTCAGTATCTCTCTCATCTTATCCTTGTCTGCTGCATCTGCTTCGTAAAGAGTCACGCTTTTGCCCGTGATCTTCTCTACTCTGCGGATCGCTTCCGGAGAACTGTTGTAGTAATTGTCGACAACTGCTACCTCGTGGCCTGCTTCGAGCATTGCTACTGCCGTATGCGATCCTATATATCCGGCTCCGCCGGTAAGAAGAGTTTTCATTTTAATTGCCTCCTGTTTTCTTCATATATATGCGTATGCTATATATTTTCCCGGACTGCGATCCGGACACAGATGATTATACTTTATGCAATCCGGGCAGGCAAGTGAGCCTTCCGCTGCTTTGTCAATCAGTCACCGGCATGGCGGATTTTCTTCTTTTGGTTATGGGATGCCGCCGTGCTATAATATCTGTGCAAACCAATTGTTCACAGGGGGAATCATCATGCTCAATCCTTTCACAGCAGTACCTAAACTTCTGAGCTTCTACTTCGCTGCAGACAGCTATAAGAAGTATATTCCGGAGATTAAACGTCTGCGCGAAGCGGGCGATATCGAGGGTGAAAAAGAAGCGATCCGCAAGGGGCAGAAAGCCGTCATCGAGAGAATGGCGCCGAAGCTCGGTCTTACTTTCGAGATCACAGGTGAGGAGAACATTCCTGATGACGACACGACATATATGGTCTATGCAAATCATCAGAGTTTTGCCGATGTTCTTGCCATGATATGGCTGTTCAGAAATCACCGTCAGATGGGCTACGTTGCCAAGGAAGAGTGGCGCAAGTACAAGGTCCTGTATAACGCCATCGAATATACACGCTCGGTATTTCTCAAGCGCGGTGATGCCCGTGAAGCGGTAAAGTCGCTGAAGGAAGTCACTGACCTGCTGAAGCAGGGCTTCGCTCTGGTCATCTTCCCTGAAGGCACGCGTTCCCAGTGTCATGAGATGAACGAATTCAAGGCCGGTTCCTTCAAGTTTGCGGAAAAGGGCAAAGTTCCTATTCTCCCGGTCACTCTCGACGGCGGGTACAAGCTCTACGAGGAGAAGAAGAACTATCAGCCGGCGCATGTTAAGATCACTGTTCATCCTCTTGTTCATATAGAAGAGATGGACAAGCATGCCCAGAAGGAAGCCGCAGCACAGATCGAGGCAACAATACGCTCAGCGCTCGACTGATCTGTGCGGAAGCAAATACCGGGGCCCGCACATCTGCAGCTCCTGAGCAGCGGATTTCATACAGATAGCCCCGCTTTATAAGAGAAACACAATATATTGATTATCCTTGTATATCACGCAGCCTGCCTTCCCGGCAGGCTGTTTAATATTCTTTAAGCATAGGCTTTTCTTAAAGGATCTTGAGTTTTTTGCCTTTTTCCGGGTGCTAATATTTCATTACACGGGATATTGCTGTGCGATAAATGGCACAGTACAGAGACTCGAAAAAAGGAGTTATAAAAATGAAGAAGCTGAGACAACATGCAGCAAGAATACTGCTTAGCCTGATGCTGACCGTCGCGATGGTCGCACCGATGGCAATGCCTGCGGATGTTTTTGCCGCGACTGGCAGCAATACACAGTCCACACAGGCAGCCAAATATACGACAGCCAAAACCCAGAACATCTGCGGCATCAAGATTTATTTTGCCAGGAATGTCATAAAGGAAAAGCGCATTGCGGCTTCACCGACCAAGCTGAAGGTCACAGGCCAGAGATGGAGTGTCAAGCTGGCATGGACCGGCGCGCCTTCCAATGCGATCACCGGCTACTATGTCCTGAGACGTGATATCAATGGCGATACATGGCGTGTCATCTCGGTCCTCGGTCCGAAGGCCACTACCTATACGGATAAGAAAGCTTCCAGCAAGAATACGTACTACCGCTATTCTGTCATCGCATACAAGAAGGTCGATGGCAAGATCATGGTATCCACCCCTACCGGCTGGGCAGGTGCTATAACTACCAGAAGCAAGTATAAGAACGTCACATCCGTGACCGTTTCCAATCTTGCCAACGTATCTGTAATCATGACAGGTTCATGTGCTCAGACTTATCTGTCCTTCCCTAAGAAGGCTTATTCGAAGTACATCAGATGGTGGAGCAGCAATGAAAAGGTCGCCAAGGTAACCAACAAGGGTCTTATTACCGGTGTTTCCAGAGGTACGGCTTATATCTATACCAAGACTCACGCCGGCAACATCCAGTCCTTCAAGGTCAAGGTCACCAAGGGCGGTACTGCGCAGGCGATGATAGACGCGTTCTATGCGTGGAACGGATACAGCAGACTGAACGGCAAGCAGAAGGGCATCATCGATATCTATAACTCTGTCACTCCGTGGCCTAAGGGTTATAAGATGAAATACTCCGATGCATGGTGCGATGCCACAATCACTGCTGCTGCCATCAAGACAGGCAATGTCCAGAGGATAGGCAGAGAGTGCAGTGTCCCAAGACACATCAAGATCTTCCAGTCGCTCGGCATCTGGCAGGAAGACGGAACGATCACACCAAAGCCTGGTGACATCATCGTTTACAGCTGGAACAAATTCAGGCAGCCGAACAACGCATCCGCTTCTCACATCGGTCTAGTTGTCAAAGTCCAGAACGGCAGGATCACAGCCATCGAGGGCAACAGAGGCATCGGCATCGTTGCGACACGTGAGATCCCTGTCGGCTGGGGATGCATCAGAGGATATGCAAGACCTAAATACATAAAATAGGAACAATTGCTCCGGCTTGTATGTCTCCGCGGGAGACACACAACATATAGAATACTCATACAAAGCATGCAGCCTGCCCCTCCGGCAGGCTGTTTAATAATCATTAAGCAAAGGGCTTTCTTAATGGATGTTCAGAACTGACGTGATTTCCGGGTGCTATGATGAGCTTACGTAAAGGAGACTTTACCGTAAACAAAACTTTACCGGCGCATCCATTCCGGACGGCCGGTGAAGTTATAGGAATCACAGAGAAGGACCTGAATCATGAAGAACAGAACACTTTCAGATAAGAACATAACCATCAGACATACCCTGGCCAGATTAGCGCTGAGCCTGATGCTGACGGCAGCGATGGTCGCGCCGATGGCAGCACCTGCGGATGTTTTCGCAGCTGTATCCGGTTCAGCGACTGAAACTGCATCTGCTGAAACAACAACAGCAGCATCTACGAAGTCTGAATACACGACTTCAAGATCCCAGACCGTCAATGGCTATAACCTCTATATCGACAGAAGAGTCATCAGAGAGAAACGCTACTCTGTCGTACCGACACATTTCAGGGCTGAAGGCAAAAGAAACAGCATCAAACTGACCTGGAAAGCTCCTTCGTCTTATGTAAGAGGCTATTACATCCTGAGAAAGGATCTTACCGGCGATACATGGCGCAGAATCGCAACGGTCATGCCGGGCACTGAGACTTCATATACCGATACCGAGGCAACTGAAAAGGATACATTCTATCAGTACTCCATCGTTTCGTATAAAAGAGTCGATGGAATGATCATGATCTCAAAGCCTCTGAACTGGGCCGGGGCTGTGACCTCGAAAAGCTCCAAGAAGAATCTTGAATCCGTCAAAGTAACCAATCCGGCGAATGTGGCAATCGTAATGACAGGTTCATGCGCAAAGCCTGAGCTCAAATTCGACGAAAATGCTTACTCCACAGAGATCAGATGGTCGAGCAGTGACAGCAGCGTAGCGAAAGTCGACGAGACAGGCCTCATCACAGGTGTTTCTGCAGGAACCGCCAACATCAACATGAAGACACATACCGGTGCAGTTACATCCTTCCCTGTCAAGGTTTCCAGACCGGGCACCGCACAGGCTATGATAGATACATTCTCAGCATGGATGGGATACAGCAGGATCAACGGCAAGCATAAGGGTATCATCGATATCTACAACTCGG
>CAMIWY010000057.1 GCA_946402595.1 uncultured Clostridia bacterium | reverse complement strand
TGTTTCTCTTGTTCTTCATTGTATTGTAGTTTCTCTGCTTGCACTCTGTGCATGCAAGGATGACTTTCTGTCTTACTCCTGCTGCCATTTCTGTTTCTCCTTAATCTAATGGTAATTGCTTTGAAAAATGCGTCTTACGAATCGATGCAAAACGCATCTTTTCAATCTAAAATCCGAAGAGCGGTTCCCCGTCCCTCCGAATCAGTAATCATAAAGTCGCTCGATAATAATACTCACTTAGAAAGTCAAAGTCAAGGAATTTTTGCGGAAAATCTCGCTTGTTTTCCGCAAAAACACAAGACTGTTTATGTTACTCTGACGCCTGCGCTCTCGCGCGTCTGATCCCGTACATGAGGACAGCTGCCGCATTGGATGCGTTGAGTGAATTGATGCTGCCATACATAGGGATGGAGAGCACAAAGTCGCACTTTTCCCTGACAAGTCTTCCGACTCCCTTGCCCTCGTTTCCGATGACTATGGCGATAGGTCCGGTCAGGTTTGCCTTGTAATATGTCTCGCCGTCCATATCAGCGGCGCCTACCCATACGCCCTTTCCCTGAAGATCTTCAATAGTCCTCGCAATATTGGTGACCTGCACGACCGGCATGGTCTCCACAGCTCCGGCAGCAGACAGTGCAACCGTCTGGGTAAGTGACGCAGCTCTCCTCTTAGGGATTATTACGCCATGCGCACCAACGCATTCAGCCGTACGGATGATCGCTCCGAGATTGTGCGGATCAGTAACCTCGTCGAGAATGACTATGAACGGATCCTCTCCGGCAGCTTCCGCTCTTCCGAAGACCTCGTCCATGTCGGCATAGCTGTACTCGCTGACCTTGGCTACGACGCCCTGATGTTTTGCGCCCGGAGCCATTGCATCGATTTTCTCCTTAGGCACGAAATCCACGATAACGCCCTGCTCTCTTGCTATAGCCACTATCTTCGAAACCGAGCCCTCTGCTCCATCAGCGATGAAGACTCTCTCGACATCTCGATCTCCGTTAAGAGCCTCTGTTACAGGGTTCCTTCCGGCTACGACCTCGAGCCCATCGGCTCCGATATTGGCTGCGCTTTCAAACGGCTCGTTCATGTCAAAACCGAGCACCCTGCGCCTGTCGTCTCTTTTCTGCGCCTGTGGAGGCTTCCTTCCGGCGGCAGGTTTTCTTCCGCCAGCGGCTGCCTTGCGTCCGGCTGCAGACGTTTTCCTCTTAGGCTCGTAGGAATATGTATCGCCGTAGTCGCGTCTGTTCTTGCCGCCCCTTTTAGGTGCAGTCTTGCGGTCAACGTCTCTGTATCTCTTGTTTTCTTTCTTGCTCATGTCTTCTTCTTTTCTATATATAATATATCCGGTATGAATGCGCGGGCATCAGAAGTTCAGGGTTCTGGAGCGGTCCAGCCCTTCCTTGGTCTTCTGGTAAACTACGAATCTGTAGGTCAGTCCGTTTTCCGTTACCGGATCGCTTTCGGAGATGATCTCAAAATCAGGATCAGCATCAAAGTCAGGTATGAAGGTGTCAGCGTCGAGAACCGCATCGATCTTCGTTACATAGAGTCTGTTGCAGTATCTGTAAAATCTCCTGTACAGAGATCCTCCGCCTATAAGGAACACATCATCAGGTCTGTATCTTGACAATGAGTCAAACAGCTCGTATTCCGAGTGAACTATATGGCATCCTTCAGCCACATAATCCTCGTTGGCAGTAAGCACGTAGTTTACACGCTTTGGCAGTCTCTTTCCACCCGGCATCGACTCAAGCGTCTTTCTCCCCATCACTACGACTTTTCCGGTCGTATGCTCCCTGAAGTACCTCATATCAGTCGGAAGTGATGCAAGCAGTCCGTTGTTTTTCCCTATTCCCCAGTTCCTGTCAGCAGCTACTATAAGGTTCATAGTTCTCTCCTTTCAGTGATCCTGTCAGATATTGCCGAATCTGTTTATCATCATTGCCGCCTGCTCATTTTCCATGCGGCGGGCTCTGTATGAATAGAATATGTCAGCATTGCACTTAGTGCATACATTGGATATCTCTATGTGGTCTGCCGGGATGCCTGCTCTCAGCAGAGTCATAAGATTGGCTTCCCTGAGGTCCAGGTGATACTTGCCTCCCGGGATGTCATTGCCGTCTGCATCGGCAGCAGGGTATCTCGAGAATATCCTTTCAGCCTCCTCCGGGCTCCACTGCTCAGCGAAAGCATCATACACTTCATCGCCCATCTCGTAGCAGTCCCTGCATATTCCCGGCCCTATCGCCGCGTACATGTCTGCAGGGTCGCAGCCGAATCTCACGACCATATTCGCCACAGCGACTTCAGGTATCCTTCCGAGTGTGCCCTTCCACCCCGCATGCACAAGGCCTATTGCTTTGCGCACCGGATCGGCAATATATACCGAAGGGCAGTCGGCTCCGAAGACAGTCAGCAGCACATCAGGGATATCCGTGACGACACCATCGACATACTGCATGTGAAGCGGTTTCTCCCTGAGCCCCAGATCACCGGCTGCAGCAACATGCACATAGTTGGTATGCTTCTGATCGGTTATGCACTCCCGGTCAAGCGTCGAGCCGAGCTGGTGCGCAAGTTTGTCTCTGTACGCCCTTACTACAGGCGAAGCCTCATCCACAGTCTCGTTATTCATCACCGCAACGCGCATGCCCTCTTCGCCCGTTCCGGTTTCACTGTCGTACGAGAGAAACCTCGTAGTGTACAGATTGGGAACTCCGAGGCCGTCAAGCATATCAAAGGACAGATATGGTATGCCTCCTGTGTGCAGGCTGAATATTTTCTTGTCATTCGAATACTGTATTCTCATTGTCTGCCGCGAATGCCCTTTTAATGCAAAATCCCGTTTGCTGTACGGGATTCTGCTGTTTTTCTCTCAGTTATTCTTCTATTATGCGGAAGGCTTCCGTTGCGATCTCCGCTATCCTGTCCGTCTCACCTGCAAGATGCAGATACCCGAGCAGCGCCTCGAAACCCGTCGCATACTTGTAGTCCTTCGGATCTGCATGCTGCGGCCGTGACATCGTGCGGTGATTGCGCGCACGCTTGAGAAGGTGCTCTTCCTCTTCCGTCAGAAAGCCTTCGTCTATCATGACTCTTGCCGCCTTCGCCTGCCCGCCTGCGGAAACGTATCTGACCGCATGCTGGTGCGCTTTGCCCGCATCAAGCGGGTACTTCGCCAGTATCATCTCTCTTACGATAACTTCATATACCGCATCACCGAGATATGCAAGCGAAGTAGTGTTTATCCTGTTGATTTCTGTTTTCGTCATTACTTGCCGGCTGCCTCTTTTCCGCCTTCACTGTCCCTGATGCTCTTTACCACCGCTGCAGCCATTGCAACTCCGTAAAGTATCACCACACCGGCCAGCATAGCCGGATTCTTAGCTCCGTTCTGAAACAGTTTTTCCGAGT
Organism: uncultured Clostridia bacterium; assembly: GCA_946402595.1. Classification (GTDB taxonomy): domain Bacteria; phylum Bacillota; class Clostridia; order Peptostreptococcales; family Anaerovoracaceae; genus Crickella. The sequence continues at coordinate 4,453 of CAMIWY010000057.1, read as the reverse complement.
TGATGTTCAGTTTCATTTTAGAACCTCCCCGGCACATCTGCCGTACCAATCCTTAACCAAGTGATCCGTCAACTGCGTATTATTGTTATTAGTTTCTGATGACCTGTACACCCTGAGGTGTGTCCTTGAGAGTGATGCCCATGGCTGCAAGCTGATCTCTGATCTCGTCAGCTCTCGCCCAGTTCTTCTCCTTGCGGGCAGCCTGCCTCTCGTCGATCAGAGCCTGGATGTCATCACCGATACCGGCCTCATCATCTGCATCCCTGAATACGCCGAGCACCTCAGTCAGTTCATCTATTCTCTTCAGAGCCTCCTCAGCATATGACTTCGATGCGCCGTCTTTGACAGCAACATTGATCTCGGATACCATCTCGAATATTACGGAAATGGCATCTGCAGTATTGAGGTCATCATCCATTACTTCGATAAATCTGTCCCTGAACTTATCGAACGAAGCGATCAGCTCATCCTCGCCCTGCATCTTCTCATCAGTTCCGTTCTTCTTAAGGAACTCGAGGGTCTCGATAGCAGTAGCTATCCTGTCATATCCCTGCTTGGATGCATGCATCAGGCTGTCGCTGAAGTTGATCGGGCTGCGGTAATGTCCTGACAGCAGGAAGAACCTGATGAAGTCTCCTGTATACTCCTTGCGGATATCCCTTACGGTGAAGAAATTGCCGAGGGACTTGGACATCTTGACATTATCAACTGTGATGTATCCGTTGTGCATCCAGTAGTGTGCAAAAGGAACTCCGTTGCATGCTTCTGACTGCGCGATCTCGTTCTCATGGTGCGGGAAGGTAAGATCCTGTCCGCCTCCGTGGATGTCTATCGTGTCACCGAGGTGTTTCTTGGCCATTGTCGAGCACTCGATGTGCCAGCCCGGTCTGCCCATGCCCCACGGGGACTCCCATGCGATCTCCGACTCTTCCTTGCGTGCTTTCCACAGCGCAAAGTCCAGAGGATCCTTCTTGACTTCGCCGACAGCGATCCTTGCGCCGCTCTCGAGGTCATCGATGTTCTGTCCGGACAGCTTGCCGTATTCTTCGAACTTTCTTGTCGAATAGTAGACATCGCCGTCAGCTTCATAAGCATAACCCTTGTCGATCAGCGTCTGTACAAAGTCGATGATCTCAGGAATGTGCTCGGAAACCTTAGGATGAACGTCTGCCTTGATGACGTTGAGAGAACCGGCATCTTCAAAATACTCCTTGATATACTTCTCGGATACCTCAGGAGCAGTGATGCCTTCCTCCTTGGCCCTGTTGATGATCTTGTCATCTACATCAGTGAAATTCTGTACGAACTTGACTTCGTATCCTCTGTATTTGAAATACCTTCTCAGCGTATCGAATACGACGAAAGGTCTTGCGTTTCCAATATGAAAGAAGTTATAGACAGTAGGTCCACAGACATACATCTTGACCTTTCCCTCTTCAATAGGCACGAATTTTTCCTTGCGGTTGGTCAGAGTATTATAGATATACATGTGTAGTAAACCTCCTGTGATTTTTCATTTATCTTCATAGAAATATATTCGTAGGAATGATTCTATCGGAGGAGCCCCGCCTCCGGAGATCAATGTTCTCTACCTTACGGCAACGCCGTATATTCGTAGAGAACATTATACACCAAGTACTGCCCCGATGCACCCCATTATAATCAGCACTATGAACGGGCTCTTCTTATATTTAGTCATGAGGATGACTGTTGCCGCCACAATGAGTATTGCTATTATATCGACCGGGCACCCCGTTATGAGGCCGCCTATGCCTCCCGACATATCCGCTCCGAGGCTTCTGAGAAGCCCTGTTCCCAGCCTTGTATCGCCCGCTATGGACGGAACGATCAGCGTTACTATCGCGGCTCCGATGAGTCCCATAGTCGCCGGCCTTATTCCGGTGAGCGCCCCCTGAACTATTCTGCTGTCCTTGAACTGCTGTATCATCCGGGCGACTATGCTGACTATTATGAATGCAGGCAGGATGACACCGAACGTAGCCGATGCCGCGCCACCAATACCTGCCGTCTCATATCCGACATAGGTAGCCGTGTTGACGGCAAGCGGCCCCGGTGTGATCTGGGATATCGCAACTATGTTGGCGAACATCTCAGGTGTCATGTCGACAAAAGGCTGTATGCTGTCATAGATAAGCCTTACTATGGCCAGTCCGCCTCCGAACCCGAGGAGCCCGACTTTGACAAAACTTATAAAGAGTTTCCAGAATATCATCTGCCGCCTCCTTCCGTTCCGTCTTCAGAAGGCTTCCTTCCATCTGTCATCCCTGCCTCTTCAGCTTTCGCTTCTTCAGCAGTGTTTTTCTTCAGTCTGCCGCCGACAGTCGCACTCGCTATCCCGAGAATAACGAACAGTAGTATGACATATGCCGTATTGATCCTGAATACCGCTATGAGCACGAAGCTCAGCACCGCAGCGACTATCGTCCATTTGCCCTTGAACACAGCCGAGGATAACTGGATGACCGCCACCACTACAAGACCCAAAGCTGCTGCTCTGAGCCCTGCCATCGCACCCATCACAATACGGTTGTCACCGAGATTGGAGATGAATGTTGCGATGAGAAGTATCATAACGAACGACGGCAGCACGACGCCGATCGTCGATATAAGTGACCCGAGGAACCCTTTCTTCTTATAGCCCACATATGTCGCCATATTGATCGCGATGACTCCGGGCAGGCTCTGGCACACAGCCACGATGTCCACAAACTCTTCCTCACTGAACCACTTCTTCTCATGTATCAGCGTGTTCTGCAGCAATGGAAGCATAGCAACACCGCCTCCTATGGTGAAGGCTCCGAGTTTGAAGAATAAGATAAATAGTTCAGTAAGTATGTTCATGCAGTCCTTAAAAGTGTGTTCTTATAAAAACGCCCGGCCTCACAACTGAAGCCAGGCGCTTTGCTTTACTTATTGTAAGTGCTCAGATTAGTGAGCGTTCATTGTCTCCTCAGAAAGTCTTGAGAAGAAGCATCTTCCATCTCCCTCGAGATCAACAAGAGCCTTAGCCTTAGCGATAGCCTCCTCTACATTCATTACCTCGTGAGCATCCTCGCGGCGGAGCTTGTACTCAACCTTGCCGTCAGCAGCATGCTTGCCGACTGTGATCCTGATAGGAATTCCGATCAGGTCTGCATCGTTGAACTTGACGCCAGGTCTCTCATCACGGTCATCTACCATTACTTCAACGCCCATGGATTCGAGCTTCTTCTCGATGTCATAAGCCATGTTAAGCTGAACTTCGTCACTTGGCTTGATTACAGTAACGATGACATGATAAGGAGCTGTAGCGATAGGCCAGATGATACCCTTCTCATCATGATGCTGCTCTACGATAGCCTGCATCGTTCTTGTGATACCGATACCATAGCATCCCATCCAGTAAGGGTGATCCTCGCCCTTTTCATCCTTGAATGTAGCATTCATGCTCTCGGAGTACTTGAGTCCCAGCTTGAATACCTGTCCGACCTCGATACCTCTTCTGAACTTGACCGGCTTGCCGCAGTGCGGACATGGATCTCCTTCCTGAAGAGTCTTGATATCTGTAACGATGTCACCTGTGTAATCTCTGCCGTAGCATACGTTCAGCATGTGGTGGTCTTCCTGGTTGGCACCTGCGCACATGTTAACTGTTCCTACGAGCTCGGAGTCTACTACTACGATGCAGTTCTTGAGTCCTACAGGGCCTGTGAATCCGGCAACGCTGCCTGTTGCAGGGCCTGCAACTGTCTCATCGGAGAACTCGATGTAGTGCTCAGGAATGTTGAGAGCGTTTACGAGCTTGATCATGTTGAGCTGTCTGTCACCTCTGATGAAGCATGTGACGTAATCCTTAGGCTGCAGATCATCATCATATGTAGTGAACATAAGAGCCTTGATGGACTTCTCAACAGGGAGGTTCAGATAATTGCAGACATCTTCGATGGTCTTGGTTCCAGGTGTGAATACGACCTCAGTCGGCTTCATCTCTTCCTCTACAGGCTTCTCGTCTGTGAACTCAGCTCTCTCTACTGTAGCTGCCATTCCGCAGTTGTCGCAGTACAGGATATCTGATTCACCCCAGTCAGAGAGCGCGGAGAACTCGTGTGAAAGGCTGCCGCCGATAGGGCCGTTGTCAGCCTCTACGATTCTGTAATCGAGGTCACATCTTGTGAATATCTTCTCGTATGCATGATACTGTCTCATGTATGCGATATCCATATCCTCAGGTGTAGCGTCGAATGTATACGCATCCTTCATGATGAACTCTCTTGTTCTCAGAAGTCCGTATCTCGGACGGGACTCATCTCTGTACTTGAACTGGATGTGGTACAGTGAGAACGGGAGCTCCTTGTATGATGACCACTCTTTGCGGACAAAGTCTGTGAAGATCTCTTCGCAGGTAGGGTTCAGGATGAAGTCGTTGCCGTTACGGTCCTTGATTCTCCAGAGT
>CAMIWY010000056.1 GCA_946402595.1 uncultured Clostridia bacterium | reverse complement strand
ACTGCCGACATCATAGTAAACACCGCGATAGAGCCAGTTCTTATTGCTTTTGATTTTTCGCTCATAGTAATAGACCTGTGATTCCAGACTTGCGATCTGCTCCGGATCTGTAGAGCTCACTCTGCAATACGCTGCAACCCTCAGCTTTTGTGTTTTTTCTTCTTTAGATTTTGCCGGTATGCGAACAACTATCATAAAACAAAAGTAAGATATGCCATTTGACACATCTTACTATCGCTGTTTTGTATTTTATTGTATTTCCTTGCTCCAGGTACGCTTTTCAGGATTACCTTAAAAGCCTTTATTTTCAATGCTTACAGTCTCTTCAGAAGAGCTGTCACCTCACAATGTGTCGTCCTAGATAGAAAATATTTTTTGGACCGGGCAGAGGTATATGGAAAAAATACACTTTTTTATGCATATTTTTACGCCAATGTATATTGGCGAATAATTATGCATTGGGCTGAAATTTAGCTGTTTTTCCAATCTCCACAACTCCTAATGTAGTCAAAAAACGAACTTACACTGCTCTTATCTTTGCAAAGAACAGTATCAGGGAATGGACCTCCACAGCCGGCCGTCTCCCATAATCTGCTGATGGGAATCTCGGATCTGCAAACAGGATCCGGATATCCTCTTCGCTTCATCCGCTTAGTTCTTTTAATTTTTCATCTGTATAGAAAACTGCTGCACTGGATGTATACATTGCTTCTATGTCCAGCCAGTCGAGTTTCAGATTGTCGATTCTTCTCCTGGCCGCTGCAAATCTTTCTGACACATAGCTGCTTTTCATTCTTCTATACCCCTTTTCCTTATTGTTAACAATACTATGGGTGGACTGAATCTTCAAGTTAAAAGAGATTTGCTTTTGGCAGGAATGCAGGGTATGATTTTTGTTATGGAAAGCAATATACTCGATGTCCTGAACATGACCGCATGGCGTATGGAACCCCCTCAGCTTTTCGGCAGCTTCCACATCGCCGCCTCTCTTATAACCGCTGTTCTCGCGGTACTGGCTGCTGTGTTCTTTGCGCGCCGTGCCGACATAGAGAAAAACGTACGGAAGACACTTGTTTTAACAGGCTGGTTGCTTCTGATCCTGGAAGTATACAAGCAGTATTTCCTTTATTACATTGTCAATGAAGGAGCATTCGACTGCTGGTTTTTCCCATTTCAGCTCTGCTCTATGCCTATGTATCTCTGCATGCTCCTGCCATTCCTTAAGGATGAATCCCGCGTCACACTCATGACCTTCATGGGCGGATACATATTCATCAGTGCCACGGCAACTCTTATCTATCCGGAAGACATACTGCGGCCTTATATATCTCTTACAGTCCACGGCTTCATCTGGCACGGACTGCTGCTTTTCATGAGTCTGCTGATTATTTTTACAGGCTGTACTGATGCCGGTCCGCGCGGACTGCGCGGCTCTGCAGTTCTATTCGTGATCCAGTGCATCATAGCACTCAACATCAACATAGTGGCTGAACCTGTCATGCCTGCGATCCGCGCTGCGCATCCTTCGGTCACACATGACTGGGCCGCGATGTTTTATCTCAACCCATTTCACGTCTCGCCTCAGCCTGTCATATGTGCAATACAGGAAGCGGCGGGCATCCCCGCAGGTCTGATCGTATATGTTATCGCTATTGCAGCCGTAAGCAGCATGGCGGTCGTGTTATCGAAGAAAATTTTCAGGGAGTCTGTTCTGGACAATACTGACGATGACCTGTAAAACAAAGAGGAGGTCTTCATGGAAGACCTCCTTTTTGTTTGTGCAGTTTTAAGTGATTATCATTCGAAATCATATGATTTGCATACAGGTGCATGAGCCTCTGCCGATTCCTTATCGTACCAGATGAGGTTCTTTCCTGTCTCCTTATCGAAGAGCTGGATGAGCTCAGGCATCACATCGAAGTGCACCTTGCTTCCCATCGAAACATCTTCTGCCAGTCCGATGGTCGGGATGACCATTACGACCTCATCATCTCCGCTGCGGGCATGGAGGTTGTACTCGGAACCAAGGAGTTCGGATACTTCGATCACAGCTGTAAGTTCGCCTGAACCGACACGGATGTGCTGCGGACGGATACCCGCAATTATGTCGCATGGCGCCTGACCATTATGCTTAAGCGCTTTCTGCTGGAAGTCCGAGAGTTCAAATTTTACTCCGCGTATCTCTGCATAGTACTTTCCGCCCTCAAGCAGCAGCCTGCATCCTTCGAAGAAATTCATCACAGGCATTCCTATGAATCCCGCAACAAACAGGTTGACCGGCTTGTTGAACACATCACGAGGCGTGCCTATCTGGTTCACATATCCATCCTTCATGATAACGATACGGTCGCCGAGAGTCATGGCTTCTGTCTGGTCATGCGTTACATACATAAACGTGGTGTTGATGCGCTGACGGAGCTTTATGATCTCAGCACGCATCTGGTTTCTCAGCTTAGCGTCGAGATTCGAAAGAGGCTCGTCCATGAGGAACACCTTAGGATCACGTACCATGGCGCGGCCGATAGCAACACGCTGCCGCTGACCGCCGGACAGAGCCTTTGGTCTGCGATCCAGATACTGTGTGATGTCGAGGATCTCCGCGACTTCATTTACTTTCTTATCGATCTCATCCGGTTTAGCCTTTTTCAGCTTCATGGCGAAGGCCATGTTCTCACGGACCGTCATATGCGGATACAGAGCATAGCTCTGGAATACCATTGCGATATCGCGGTCCTTAGGCGAGATATCGTTCATCAGCTTGCCGTCGATATAAAGTTCGCCGCCGCTGATGTCCTCAAGTCCTGCTACCATGCGGAGCGTTGTGGATTTACCACAGCCCGATGGTCCGACCAGTACGATGAACTCCTTGTCCTTGATATCGATGTTGACGTCATGGACTGCAGTTACCTCGTTGTCATATACCTTTTTTAACCCTTTTATGATTACTTCTGCCATATATACAGCCCTGACAAACGGGACTCCTCCCGAGTGCCTCGCGACCGCCCGCAAGGGACGCGCCGCATTACGACAGGTCTCCACACTGCCGCACCGCGAGCCGGCGGATAGTTCCTCCTTTCTTTAGGACGAAAGATCAGATCGTGGAGTGATCAGGCGCCCTTTAGTTGGTAGTTATTCCGGAGCTGTCCGGCCGTAAAGCCGGGTCATTTTTAATATTTCCTCAGCGAGTTCTTCTGTGGCTGCGCCGGGTCTCATCCTCCAGGTCCAGTTACCCATAGGTACTCCCGGTGCGTTTATCCTGGCCTCATCGCCAAGTTCCAGCCAGTCCTGCATCTGTGCGATGAACAGCCTCGCGACGGAACTCATGCCCCCGCGGAGGACTCCCCTGCAGAAGCCTTCCTCTTCGTTCAGACCGAAGTATTGCTTTGCAGTTGACAGTTCCTCCTCGCCGGCTATTGCAAGCCAGCCTGCCAGCGTGTGGTTGTCATGAGTGCCGGTATAGCAAATGCAGTTGCTTACGAAATTATGAGGCCTGAATGCCGTGTTATTCATGGCGTCAAAAGCGGCTACCAGCAGCTTCATGCCCGGGAATCCTGATTCCTTAAGCAGCTGCCTGACCTCAGGTGTTGAATAGCCAAGGTCTTCCGCTATGAAATCAAGCTGCGGGAAACGTTCCTTAAGTGTGTCCACGAGCCGGATCCCGGGTCCCTTGACCCAGTGTCCGTTCCGTGCGGTAGTCTCTCCATATGGAACGGCGAAATAACTCTCGATCCCTCTGAAGTGGTCGATGCGTATCCTGTCGAACAGTTCTCCCGCACCGGCTATCCTGCGGACCCACCAGCTGAAACCGTCTGCCTCCATTGCATCCCAGTCATACAGCGGGTTTCCCCAAAGCTGTCCGTCCGCGCTGAACATATCAGGCGGAACTCCGGCAACCTCTACGGGAATGTTCTTTTCATCCAACCGGAACCAGTGAGGTTCTGCCCAGACGTCTGCGGAATCAAGCGCAACATATATCGGAAGATCACCGATAATGGAGATGCCGGCATCATTTGCGTATGCCTTCAGCTGTGCCCACTGGCGATAGAAAAGGAACTGTATGTATTCATACATTTCCACTTCTTCGCGGAGCTCACTTCTCCATTTTGCGCAGGCCTCAGGTCTGTGCAGCCTTATGTCCTCATCAGGCCACTCGAACCACGGGCGTGAATCGAAGTGCTGTTTCAGCGCCATGAAGAGCGCGTAATCAGGAAGCCACGCTTTCTTTCTGATGAAAGCGGAAAACGCCTCCCTGTCTCTGGCAATGCCTCTCCGGGCTGCCTTTCTGAGCAGTCCGATCCTGTTCTCGTAAAGCTTTCCGTAATCGATCTTTTCAGGATCCTGTCCGAAATCCGGGGAACTTACCTCTTCTTTCGTCAGCAGTCCGTCTTCGATCAGGATATCCGGATCCACATAATACGGATTGCCGGCGTAAGACGAAAAGCTCTGATACGGAGAGTCTCCGTAGCTTATCGGTCCTACCGGAAGCATCTGCCAGCAGCTCTGTCCCGCGGCGTGCAGAAAGTCGACAAACTTCCTTGCCTCAAGACCGAGAGTCCCGATCCCGTACGGAGACGGGATGGAAAATAGTGGCATAAGTATTCCTGCTGTGCGCTCTGTATTTTTCATAAGATTAACCCTTTACGGCTCCTGCAGCCACACCCTTGATGATGTGCTTCTGGAGCGCCATGTAGAAGATGATGATTGGCAGCATGGAAAGCATGATTACCGCCATCGTAGCGCCGAGGTCTACCGAGCCGTAGCTTCCCTTGAGATACTGTACATGGATAGGGATCGTCATGTATTTGGTCCTGTCGAGTACAAGGTACGGGAGCAGGTAGTCATTCCACACCCACATGGTCTCAAGGATGCCGACTGAAATAAGTGTCGGCTTCAGCATAGGCAGGACTACTGAGAAGAACGTACGTATCGGTCCGCAACCATCTATCGCGGCCGCCTCCTCTATCTCAAGAGGCAGGCCTTTTACGAAGCCCGCAAACATGAATATCGCAAGTCCCGCTCCAAATCCCAGATATACGACCGGGATAGTCCAAGGTGTATTCAGCTTCAGATTATCTGCCGTGAACGTCAGAGTGAACATCACCATCTGGAAAGGAACGATCATGCTGAACAGGCAGAGATAGTAGAAAATGTTGGCAAATTTTGAGTTTACACGGGCAATGTACCATGCAGACATCGATGTGAACAGCAGTATCAGGAATACCGAAGCAATCGTGATGAAAAAGCTGTATCCGACGGACTTCATGAACGGATAATTACCGAAAGTCATGCCCTTTATGTAGTTCGCGAATCCTACAAAGCTTTCTGCAGTAGGAAGCGAGAATGCATTTGTATTGATTGATGCATTCGACTTGAACGAGTTTATTACTACCTCGAAGATCGGCATTATCCATGCTATGCACAGCACAACGAATATCGCAGAGACGACCTTGCTGAGCGGAGTAAATTTCTTATTGTGCTTTTTATTCATTGCTGCACCTCCTTGCTCCTGGTAGCTCTCTGCTGAGCGAGTGCCAGCACCGCAACAAGAATGAAGAATACCACGGCCTTAGCCTGTGCGGCACCGTGATAATTCTTATTGATGTTGTATGTTGAGAAGATATTCAGCGCGAGCAGCTCTGTCATGTTGACCTTGGTGTTCTCAAGCATGACTGAAGGAGCTCCTCCGGTCAAAGCTAAGTTCTGGTCGAACAGTTTGAATGAATTCGTCAGCGTCAGGAATGTGCAAATGGTGATCGACGGCATCACATTAGGTATGATGACTCTTGTAAGAGTCTGCCAGCCGGTAGCGCCGTCTATCTTTGCAGCTTCCAGCATGTCGCCCGGAACAGCCTGAAGACCTGCGATGTAGATGATCATCATATATCCTATCTGCTGCCATGCCACGAGTATGACCAGTCCCCAGAAACCGTATGTGGCGTTAGCTGTCAGATATGTGTTATAGCCTTTAAGTATGGCATCGAAGATCATCGACCATATGTATCCAAGTACGACGCCTCCGATGAGGTTAGGCATGAAGAACACCGTACGGAACAGGTTTGCTCCTTTAATATGCTGAGTCAATGCGTAAGCGATGAAAAACGCCAACACATTAATGAGTATGATCGAAACTACCGCGAATGCCGCCGTATTCCAGAAAGCATGACGGAATCCGACATCAGTAAATGCTCTGACATAGTTCTGGAATCCTACCCACTTTGCATCCCTTGGAGTATTGAAAGTGCAGAAGCTGAGATAAATACCCTGAAGGAAAGGCCATACGAAGCCAATAACAAAGCATGCAAATGTCGGGAGTATGAACAGCGGAAAGCAGCGCTGTATCGGTCTGCGGATCAGAACACTGTTCACGGTGGAGTGATCGTGTTTCTTTTTCTTTTTGCGCAAAACGCTCATCTCCTTTCTCTTTTGATTACCTATAAGCTTTTATAAAAAAGCAGGGGCAGGCGAGTATTGCCCGCCCCTGTCATTTATTAGCTATCAGCTAAAAGGAGTGAGTATTAGTTGTTCTCTACACCGTACTCGTAAGCCCAGCCGTCAACGAACGCCTTAACAACGCCATCCCAGTTAGCATCGGACTGATCTGCAGAGTAAGCTGCAAGAGCAGTCACGAGTGTAGCACGGAAGCTGTCTACGTTTGGTGTGAAGTTGAATGCCCATGTGCAGGCGTAGTTGCCGTTAGCGAGCATTTCAGCACCGGCCCTGGAGAATCCGTTTGCCGACTCAGGAGCCTTCTTGAACGGGATGTCGCCGATCGAGCTGAGTACTTCGATTCCCTTGTCGGATGTTACACACCATTTCAGGAAGTCGAGTGTAGCCTGCTGATTAGCCTCGGAAGCTTGACTGTTTACTGCGAGGCAGTTCTCTGTACCGGAGCACAGGCCGGCCTTCTCTTCGCCGTCAACGCCGCAGTAGATCGGGATCATTGTGATATCATCAGGATTCATCTGGAACTTGTCTGCTGTGAGGTTAGCCCACTCCCATGTACCATTCTGATAGAATACGGCTTTGCCTTCGCCGAACTCAGCCTCAGCCTGGTCGCCTGTAGCAGTTGTCAGGGATGTAGGATCCTGAGCGGAATCTGTGATGTAGAGATCCCAGATCTTCTTGAAGTTGTCCATGTAAGTTCCCTTGATCTCAGCCGGCTTGTCTGTGATTCCGTCATCACGGAACTCATAGAAGAGCGGCATGTTGGCCAGGTGGCCTGAGAATCTCCAGGATGAAGAGTCATCAAGACCGGCTGAAGTAAATGCATCGAATCCGAGCTCGCCTGCGCGTGCGTGGATATCGTCTGCAACAGCCTTCAGGGAATCAAAGTCCTTGATCTCATCGAGTGAGTGACCTGCCTTCTCCAGAAGAGCCTTGTTGGTGATGATACCGTAAGACTCATAGATCCAGCCGATCGCCTTTGTCTCACCGGCTTCATTCTTCAGATTGAAGTCTGTGGTCGTAAGCTCATTCATGAAATCAGTGCCGTCCAGTGTAAGGCAATAGTCTTCCCAGTCCTTCAGCGCACTCATGTTACCGACATTGAATAGCGTTGGAGGCTCGGACTTAGCCATCTCTGCAGTCTGTGTATCGCTGTACGATCCGGATGCAGCTGTTACGACCTTGCAAGGAACGCCTGTCTCTTCGGTATAAGCTGCAGCAAGTCCCTGAAGTGCTTCATCTGCTTCAGGCTTCATGTTCAGCCAGTATACGGAACCGGTTCCCTCATCGCTTCCGGAGTCACTTCCGCCGCCGCCACCGCAGGCTGCGAAAGCAAATACCATCGCGAACGCAAGGAAAAGAACAAATAATTTCTTCTTCATGTTATTCCTCCTTAAAAAACCAATACCAATTATAAGCATTTCGATAGCTTACAAAACGTATTATAAGTCCATGTTTTTTCCTTTTCAATTCTAAAAAAAAAATTGTGATTTTGGTTAACAATAAAGCGGATCATCATTCCCTGTAA